>CAINDV010001271.1 GCA_903847485.1 uncultured Verrucomicrobiota bacterium | reverse complement strand
CACCCCCGGTGGGACAAACACCGTCCAACCTACCAAGATTCGGCCGGCTCGCCGCGCGCCGTTCGTAGCCCCGCCGGGCGCTCAGCCCCGCTGAGAACCCGTCACTCGCCAGTAATGACTGTCCGCATTTTTATGGTTATGATCATAGTGCCTATTATTTGACTGTTATTTGTTTATTTACCGTTCGCCCCGCCCGCTACTGACATGGTAACGGGCGGAACTTGGGAGGTAGTATAGCCGAATCGCGCGGCGTTTCAATACTCCAAACGGGTTATACGCGCCTGGCCACGGCCGGCTTACCGCCCGGCCACCGCCTGGCGGGCACCGCGCCCCCCGCTGCCCAAGTCGGGCAGACCGCATTTCTTCTTACCATCAACTCAGCCACTGACCAAGCCGCCCAACTTCACGATGGCCAGATGCGTCCAGGTCTCCGGGCTAGCACCGGGCGATTGGTTCATTCAGCAAAAATGCGCCGCGCCCGCGAGTTGTTGACGCTGCCCAACATCCGGGTCAAGGGCGTCGCCGCCCGGCTCGGTTGCACTGATCCGCTGTACTTTGGCCGGATCTTCAAACAGATCGTCGGCCTCCCGCCCGAGGCGTACAGCCGGAAAGCGGCGCGCATGCACGGTCTGTGAGGTGGCTGGCAAGCCCAACGGCTTCGTCGTTGGTTGGTGCCAACCAGCCCCTGATGATGTGCAACCTGCTCGCCGTAGGGCGGGCTTGGGTATCGCGCCTGGGTGAAAACCATGTTCCGACACGGACTGGCTTGGATTTGCGTGAGGGTAAGCCCTTTATTGTCTACAAACTGTAAACAACACAGGTAGCTCATTTAGAATTTACTGCCCCGCTTAAGCGGGAAGGCACCCTGGAAAGAAGCCGTCTGAAAACGAAATAGAAAAATGTCATGAGCAGGGGTTCAGGCCCATCCTGTCGAATTGAAACCAGTGTTGACCAAAAGTTAGCCGGACAGGCATGATCGTCGATCACTTGTCAGCATCCACCATCCTCCCGCCCTATTTTGTCGTTGAAGGTCGTGCGCAGTTGTGGCGTCATAAACCCATGAGTAAATCATCTTTCAGTTCTGGAATCAGCCGACGACACTTCCTTGCCACTGCCGGATGGGGCTTGGCCGCGCCCACCATCATCCCGGCTAGCGCCCTGGGCCGTGACGACCAGCCCGCTCCCTCCAACCGCATTGTGGTAGGCATGGTCGGCTGGGGCATGATGGGCCCCGGCGACACGGCTGAGTTGATGAAGCTCCCCGACTGCCAGGTGGTGGCGGCTTGCGACGTGGACAAGGAGCACCTGAAAGGGGCCCTTGACGGCATCAACGGCCACTACAAGAACCAGGACTGCAAACCCTACCACGACTACCGTGAGATGATGGCGCGCAAGGACATTGATGCCGTCATGTTGGCCGTGCCGGATCATTGGCATGCGCTGGTGGCCACCGAAGCGGCGAACAACAAAAAGGATATCTACGGCGAGAAGCCCCTCGCCCGCACTATTGCCGAACAGCAGGCGATGGTCAAAGCTGTCCAGAAGAACAAGCGCGTTTGGCAGACTGGCTCCTGGCAGCGCTCGCAAGGGCGCTACCGCCAAGCCGCGGAGACCGTCCGCAATGGGCTGATCGGCAAGCTCACGCGCGTCGAAGTGGGCCTGCTCGCAGGGAACCTTGATTATGCCGGGGGCGGCAAGATGACGCCGACCGAACCCCCGGAGCGCCTCGACTACGACTTCTGGCTCGGCCCCTCCGCGATGGAACCCTATATCGAGGGTCGCGTGCATAAGAACTGGCGCTGGAATTACAATACCGGCGGCGGCCAGCTCCTCGACTGGATCGGTCACCATTGCGACATCGCCCACTGGGGCATGGGCAATGACGCAACCATCGGCCCTCTGGAGATCGAGGGCCACGGCGATTTCCCGCCCAAGGACGCGGTGTGGAACACCTGCACCAAGTACCGCATCGAGCTGAAGTACCCCAATGACATCACCATGGTTATCGCTGGCGGCTACGACGACATCCGTAACGGCACCAAGTGGATCGGTACTGATGGCTGGGTCTGGGTGGACCGCGACGGCCATGACGCCTCCAATACTGACTGGCTCGCCGAAGTCCCGCCCGACAAGTACACGGTGAAGCTCTACAGGTCGGTCGATCACCACCGCAACTTCATTGAATGCGTCAAGTCCCGGCAGCCGACCATCACCCCGATCGAGGTCGCGCACCATTCCGCCATCCCCGGCCACCTCGGCCTCATCTCGATGCTGGTCGGCCGGAAGATCAAGTGGGATGCAGCGAAGGAAGTTATTCTGGGCGACGCCGAGGCGAGCAAGCTCCTCACCCGCCCCTATCGCTCCCCCTGGAAGCTGGCCTGGGCGGCATAACCGTCAAGCGAGAGCGGGAACAGTTCCGGAACGTGTTTTACCTCTGAAGGGACACCGACCAGTCCAGTGTCGCGTTTTCTCTTAGGTCCAGGCTCAGGACGGCCAGGCCGCCCGCCTCGCTCCTGGTCACCCGGAGAAGGAGGCCACATACCAACCGCAGACGGTCGGGAAGTCATTGATTACCGGGTGGACCTTGCCAGTGGCCTCTGCCGCCGCTTGGCCCAGCGCATTTGCGGCTACACCGACGCCGAGGCCCGGCAGATCCTCCGGGATTCTTCAACCTCCCGGCCACCATCACGGTATCGGCAAAGGAAGTGGAAGTGAGTTTCCACCGCCGTTCGCATCTGCCAGGCAAGGCAATTCAGAGTTTCCAGCCTTTGCGATAAGGCGGGTTGACCATAAGGTCAGCCTCCCGGCAGTTGGTGAAACGCGTTCGTTTGTCGTCCCATGCCAGTTTCGTTCCAGCCAGGCGGATGGCAATGACGCCGAGCAACGCAACCTCGGTCAGCGCGGCGCCGTACTCGAAATCCGATCCGGCCTTGGTTCCGGTGCGAATGGCATTCAACCAGTCCGCATAATGGTCCTTCACGCGTGGCAAAGTCCTGGCGGGCCGCCGATAGGCTTCCATCTTTTCGTCGGGAATGAGCCGCACGCCTCCGGCCCCATGACCGCCATAAACGATGGTGCCTTTGTCGCCATACACCGCTGCCGCAATCCCGCGGGCGTCTTCATCCGACTTGAGTTCCGGCGGGCGGGGCACTTTTTCCGTGCCCGTGAACCATTTCATCGTGATCGCCCCGCGTTTCGCCGTGCCCGGAAACTCGTAGGTGACAGCTTCGCCTCTAGGGAACACGTCGCCTTGCGTCTTGGGATCCCAATTCTTGACCTTGGCCTGAATGGTGACGGGCGCACCCAGGTCCAGAGCCCAGAAGACCGGATCCACAACATGGCAGGTCCAATCCCCGATGGTGCCACCGCCAAAGGGAATCCAGCCGCGCCATTTGCCCGGCAGATAGGCCGGATTGTAGGGTCGCAGTTGCGCCGGGCCGAGCCAGAGGTCCCAATCCAAACCCGGCGGCACCGGGACCTGCTTGCCGATCCCCGGCAAGTCATCCAAGCCTGAATTATTACTGAATGGCAACCCCGCATGGATGGTATGCACCTGGCCGATCGCGCCATCCCAGATCCACTCGCAAAAGTCCCGGGTGGAGCCGAACGAGTGGCCTTGGTTGCCCATCTGGGTGACCACCTTGTGCCGGCGGGCGGCCTTGCTAAGTTCGCGCAGTTCGTGGATGGAATGGGCCAGCGGTTTCTCGCAATAGACGTGCTTGCCCCGGCGCATCGCCTCCATCGCGATGACGGCATGGGTGTGGTCTGGCGTGGCGATAACCACCGCATCCACCTCCCGGCCCAGCTTGTCAAACATCAAACGATAATCAGTGAACTGCTTCGCGCCGGGGTACTTCTGCAGCGTCTTGGCAGCGTAGGCCCAGTCCACGTCGCACAAGGCGACCACGTTGTTTCCCGGCGCCAGGCCCTCCAAGTCATCGAAGCCCCGGCCGCCAATTCCGATTGCCGCGAGGTTGACTCGCTCACTGGGCGGAGCTTGTCCGCTGCCAGCAACGACGTGCCGGGGCACAATCATGAGGCCGGTAAAGGTGGTGCCCGCAGCCTTCAAAAAGCTGCGCCGTGTCAGTCCTGTCAGGTGGTTGTGCATAGTTCGAGAGGCAACTGCTTTTGCGTTGGGTTCATTTCGGCCAGATTAAGGGCTTTGAGGCCGGCGGTCAAGGGCTATTTCAGGCAAAGGGCTTGTTCGCGCGCAGCCGGTTTGTTTTCAGCTTTGGGTTGTTATCGTGGTCCTGTCTCGGTGAGCGTGCTCGCGAAACGATAATCGCCCGAACCCACCTCGTAGACCGCACGGCCACTCTCCACGCGCAGGAACTTAACGCCTTCGGCGCTGGCCGTCGGCTTGCCGCCTTCCGTCACCTCATCGGCCCTGCTTGTGGGGATAAACACCTCCGCCACGCTATTGGCAGGGATGGTGACACTGAGCGAGAAGGTATTGCCCGCCTTCTTCCACTCGCTCTTGATTCTGCCGTAAGGCGAATCGTGGTGCGCTTTGACCCAGGTCAGGTCACCGGGGATTTCCGGTCGAATCCAGAATCTCTGAAATCCAGGGTTGGCCGGGTCGGGCCGGATCCCTGCCAGGTAGTTCATAAACCAGGCCCCCACATCCCCGAGGAACACGTGATTGTCCGATCCCAACCCCAGGAAATTCTCCCACAAGGTCGTGTTGCCGGTGCGTAGCATCTTGACCCAACCTTGGGTCTCGTCCTTGATGACCATGGCATACGCCACCTCGGCATAGCCGTTGTCACATAGGACCCTCAAGAGGTACTTGGAACCGAGGAGGCCAAAATCCAGGGCATAGTTTCTCTTACGAATCGAATCAACCAGATTCTTTACCACTCGCTCACGATTTCCGGGATCGACCAAGCCATGGTACAGGGCACAGGACATGGCGGTTTGGGAGCCTTCCCAATAGAGTCCGGTATCCGGATGGTAGAACTCCCGGTTGAAGGCCTGCTTGATATCCTGAGCCAACGCGGAATATTCCCGCTCCTCGTCCGTTTTGCCCAGCATTCCCGCGATCGCAGCAATGCGTTTGGCCGCCACATAGTAGTAGCCGGTCGACGTGATTTCCGGGGGCGTCTGGGTCTCGTTCGAACACCAATCGCCCAGGCCATAGTAAATGATTTGCTCCTTGTTAATCGCGGGGTGCTTGCGGTACCAATCCAGCCATCGCTTGTAGTTCTGGTAATGGACCTCGAGGATGCGCTGATCGCCACGGTACTCGTAGAGGTGCCACGGGATCGCGATGTAGGCAATCTCCCAAGCGGGCCCATCGCATTTGTCGAACCCCCATTCACTGCCGGGCACCATGCAGGGGAGCTTGCCATCCTCTCTCTGGATCGCCTGAAAATCCAATATCCATCGCGTGTAGGCAGCCTCGCTGCCATAGTAGGTGAGTCCTAACTCAGCCGCTGCCTGGGCATCGCCGCACCAGGCGTTCTTTTCCCGGTGCGGGCAGTCGGTGGGAATCCCGACGAAATTCCCGATGTAGGACCACCGGGTCATCTCGAGAATCTTGTTTAACAAGGGATTGGAGCACTCGAAAGCACCGCGTTCGTCAAAGGCCGTGTGGACCACCCGGGCCTCGAAGTTCTCTTTGTTAGGCGTGCCGGGAAAACCTGAAACCCTGACTTTGCTGAACCCATTGTAGGTGAAATCCGGCTCCCACACCTCCTCGCCTCCGCCCTTCAGAGTATAGACTTCGGTCTGGAGCGGTCTTCCCTCAATGTTCGCTCCGCACGCGCCATAGTCCATCGTGATTCTGGTGCCCGCCTCGCCCGACACTCTGATTCGTGTCCAGTCCGCGATGTTCTGCCCGAAATCGACATCGTAGAAACCATCCCCCTTCACCAAGTTTACCGGCTTGAGGGTCTTCATGACCTTGATCGGCTCACATACCTGCGCGGCAAGGTTGCCCTTTACTCCTTCGCGAAGAATGGCGGGCTGCCATGCGGAGTCGTCGAAGCCGGCCTGGCTCCACCCGGGATGCTCCCGGCGCGCGTCATACATCACCCCCATGCGGAGTTGATCCCAATAGATGGGCCCGTCTGAAGCTTTCCACGTTTGGTCACTGACCACTCGTTGCTTGGTGCCATCGGTGAAGGTGATATCCAACTGCAGGAGCATCTGTGGGAACGCCCTCCACAGCGCGGTCTTGAAACCCCAGGGATCCCCGAATTCCTGGTTATAGATCCCGTTGGCCAATTGCACTCCAAGGGCATTCGCTCCCGGCTTCAAGGTCTTGGAGATATCATAGGTGACGTAGAGCGCATTCTTGTGATAACACGTCCAGGCCGGATCCAAAACGTGATCGCCCACCTTGGCCCCGTTCAGGAACAGCTCGTAATAGCCCAACCCGCAGATGCTGATCTGAGCGTCCTTCACCGGTTTTGCGAGCGTGAAAGACTTCCGCAGCATTGGGCTGTTGCGGGAGCTAAGACCGTCGCCCGGCTTCCCCAAGCCCAGGTCCTCGGCGGGCTCCCGCTGACTCTGCTTCATGGAGGTCCATTTGGCGGACCAGTCTTCGTGTTTCAACAGGCCCATGCTCCATTGCGCTGGCTGGCTCCACGCCGATTCCTTCCCCGCCGCAGCCTCCTCGACTCCGGCCAAGACATGCCACACCTTCACTTTCCAATAGCAGATCGTGCGCGATGCCAGCGGCTTGCCCGCATAGACAACCTGAGAGGATCGGTCGCTATCCACTTTGCGGGAATCCCAGAGGTTCCCTTCGTTCTTGGCTAACACTTCAGGTGAATTGGCCACCAGCACGCGATAGGATGTCTGCTTGACCCCCCTAGCTTGCTCCAGTGATTCCAGTTTCCACGACAGCCGCGGTTGGAGCACGTCAATCCCGAGTGGATTCTGGAGATACTCGCAGCGCAGATCGGCGGGCCGGATGTCCGCGGCGTCGGCGGCTATCGATCCCAACAAGCCCAAGCCTGCCAAGGCGAGGGTTGTCAGACAAAGCCCCCGGACCTTGGTTGACACCGCTTTGCACCTGCTCATGGTTATGTTGTTTGTTATGGTAGTGTTGTTGGGAGTGAGTTCATGGAAGATTACCTCGTGCCTGTCCGCGCGTCGGTCCGTATCGTCACTGGGCCGAGCAGACCGGAAGGCAGCGGATCCTTGCTGAGCCATCCCACGAGCGCCGCGATTGGTTGGCTGGTATCAACAATATCAATATTGAACCCGGTGTGCGTGCGCCGCTCTGCGACAGGGAGCGCGCTATCGCCGATCAAGCGATTCGGCCACAGATTGACCACCTCGATTTCCAGCGTGTTGTCACCCGGCTTGGCGGCCGTGGTTATTTCGACCCGCCAGGGTGAGCACCAGAGCACCGCAAGGTCTTTGCCATTGAGGCGCACTTTGGCGATGTCTTTGACCGTGCCCAGATCAAGATAACACCGCTGGCCGGCAATCGGCGCCGGCATGCTGAAGACCTTCTTATAGACCGCTGTGCCGCTGAAATTGCGTACCGCCGGTTCCGCGCACTTCGTCCAGTCCTCCAGTTTGTCAAAGACCATCAAGCCCTTGACTTGATCGCCAGTCAGCCCATTGGTCGGATAGAACCACTGCGGATCGAACTGGGTGGTCCACGGCCCCGTGAGTTCCTGCGTCTGGCTCAAACCGGGGAAATTGGCTTCCCCGTGCTGCAGGGTTGTATCATCCGGCGGTTGGACGCCCTTGCGGAAAACCACAAACATGGCACCGTAGGGCTCGAACTCGAGGGGCACGGTGGTGCGGCCGTCCTTCGTCTCAAACTGCGGCAGGTCGCGTTGCACGCCCGTCACCTGATCCCACAGTTCCGGCTGCTTGCCGCTGACGCGGAACGTGCAATCGGCGTGCAGCGCCGAAGCT
>CAINDV010001270.1 GCA_903847485.1 uncultured Verrucomicrobiota bacterium | reverse complement strand
CTTGGTGCGAGATGCCGAACACGCGCCACGTCGGATCAATTAGTAACCCCTGTCCTTCCAGGAAGAGCGCGGCGCAATCGTGGTAAGCGGGCGACCCATCCGCACAAAGCTCAATGTGAACCAGCCACGCTTCCAGCCCCAGCACCCGGGCCAGGGCCACGAACAGCTTCGCGTATTCCTGGCACGCGAACCGGGTTTGCGGATCGCCAGAGTCCTTCAACGCCTCACTCGCTGTCCGCCGTCCGCCGTCGCCGGGACCGCGCCCACGCTGCGCGACCTCAGCGAAGAGGGCGAAGGCCCGCAGCCAGTCGTTGGTGAAACCGACCGTCAACCGGCGGGCCTCGGCGGTGAGTTCGGGCGTGAGTTCGATTGGATTCACCACGAGCTTCCGCTCCTCGGCGGTCAGGCGGCGATCCAGTTCCGCGCTTAGTTCTCCCGGCCCAAAGATACGGGGGCGCACGACAGGCGCATTGGAATGGCTGCTGTCGTCACCACGGTTAAAGAACTTGACCGAGCCAAGCATATCGCGGATCCGCTCGCTCTCCGCTGCTTGGGGGCCGAGCCGCAACAGTTCGCGACCCGCAAGTTCAAGCTCACCTACGGCGAACGCGGTTTGCAGTAGAACCGCATCCACTATCTCGTTCTCCTCGGGTAACCCATCCATCGAGTGCAACAAGTCGTGGGCTCCCTGGGTGTCCCCGTTCTGCTCCCGGGCGCCCGCCAGAAAAATCGTAGTGTTAAGAGCATGGGGGCGGACGAGGTGCGCTTGTTCGAGCAGGTTGGTCAGGTCCGCCCATCGCTCCGACGGAGCTAGGAGTCGGACCAAGCCTTCGACCGCTTCGGGGCAGCCACGATGCAGTTGCAGCGCCTCGCGCAGCTCGCGCTCGGCACCCGGCTTGTCGTCATTGATCCGCAGCAACCCGGCAAGAGTAAGACGTGCGCTGCACAGTCGGGGCTGTTGCAGGACTAACTCGCAGACCGCTCTTTCCACCTCGCCCTGGCGTCCATTTACGCCAAGGACGCTACAAAGGAAGTTATGGGCAAAACCGCAGCGCGGATCCACGGCCAGCACCTCGCGCCACGCCTGCTCCCGATCCGCGGCCGGCGCTTCCTGTACCGCCAGCGCGATAGCTTTGGCCAGAGAGCCGTCGGCCTTCTCGGAATCGGGCATGTGCATCCTCCAAAGCTGCCGGTCGTCGTCAGCGACGGGACGGTCTAACTGTTTCGCCAGACCCAGCGCGAGCGACTCCGCCAGGTCCACCCAGCGCGGTGAGGTGAAGTGGAGTTCCACCGGCGCCGCCTCCGAGCCGGCACGGAGCACCTTGGCATCCACCGCCCAGCCGTTAGTCAGGTGCCGGAAACTGCCCCAGACCGCGACGTCGGCTTTCAACTCTTGCGCTATCTGGCGGGCCAGCTTGGCGTCTATCGCGGTCGTGTTAGTCCAACCCGCGCGCACTAAGGCTGGCTGAAACTTTTGCCAGCTTGTAATGCGCGTGAACTCGGCCCAATTCAGGTATGTCCGCACCAAGGCGGGCAAGGCCTGCCGCCAATCATCCCAGGCGGGGTCACCGGTCGCGTTCTGGAACGGGAGCACGACGACGCCGATAGTCGGCGGCGCGGCGGGCGGCTCCTTGGGTGGTAACTCCGCCGCAGCGATGGCGAAGGAAGTGCCGGCCGCGAGCGCGAGCCACGTCGGCAGCAAGCGCCGGAGGATAAGGGTATGAAGCATTTTTTTCATGCGTTTCATTTGATGGATAGGTTAGTCGGGAAAGCGTTCCACGACCAGCTTGCGGCTACTTGGACAGCGGGGTTGGGATTGGATTAAAAGGCGTGGGCAGCAAGGACTCTCCGGCACCCGCCTCCCCTTTGGAATGGTCACGGAGCATCCGCTTCGCGTTTTCGAACTGTTCGGCGGTCAGCTTCTTCTCAATGCTGTTGACCCGGGTGCCCGCGAACCGATCCCCCTGCTCGGCCGCCAACTTGAACCACATCCAGGCCTCCACATAGTCCGGTTTGAGGCTGAGGCCGTCGCTGAGCAGTTCACCCAGCCGCTTCTGCGCCTCCACCGACTCGTTGCGAGCTGCCTTGCGGTACCAGCGCAAAGCCTCGTCCATGTCGCCCGGTTTGGCGGTAGTCTCACCAAGATAGTACTGGGCTGCGGCACAGTTCAACTCCGCCGCCTTGCGCATCCATAGGATGGCCTCGTCCCGATCCTCGCGCGAGGTTCCGTCGCGACTGAGCAGAGCCGCAGCCAGTCCGAACATGGCGGCGGTGCAGCCACCCTCCGCTTCCCGCCGAAACCATCGAGCAGCCTCTTCCTGGTTCCGCGGCACCCCTATGCCGTCCCGATACATCCGTCCCAACTCGCAGGCGGCGTGCGGGTAGTTCTGCTCGGCGGCCTTACGAATCCAAGTCGCCGCCACGGCCGGGTTTTGCGCGACGCCGACGCCTTGCCGGCAGAGCCGGGCGAGCAACATCTGCGCTGGGGCGTGACCTTGCTCGGCAGCTTCGCGCAGCCAGCCGGCCGCCTCGGTGGCGATGGCCGGGGCCGGGGACTTCGTGAGACAACCTTCGGCAAAGGCCGTCAACAGACGCGGACGAATGACTCTCTCCCAGTGGCGTTCGACCACCGGGCGCAAGGCTTGATCCGGCGGTAGGTTGGAACTTATGGTCAAGGCCGAGTAACACTCTAAGATAAATGGCAGACTGTTAGTGCCCAGCAGCTTCAGGAAGACCCGCAGGTCTTTCTCCTTCAGCGACGGTGCCCGCTGTAGTGTTCCCCGCAGGAACTGCGGCACCGCCTGCTCACCACTCAGCAACACGCGCAGATCGTTCTGCAAGCTCTCCGCCGTCGTCCGCGCGACTCCCTGTTTGGCAAACGGCACTGCCAGGCGCGGGTCGAAACGGCTGAACACCTGCGCCGCGACGAGGCAACCCAAAGGCCCGATGTCACCGGACTCTGCCAGTTGAGCTACGTCGTTCGTCACCCAACCGCCTTTGCCCGACGCCAGGAAAGTCGCGTCGCGCCCCACGGCCCACGGCCAGGAACCGCGCGGCCAGAAGTTATCATTGGCCCGCAGCATCACGCCACCGAGCATTTTCATCCAATCGCTGGCGGCCTGCGCGCCGGGGAGAGGCCGGTCGAGGACTGTGGGAAAATCCTTCTCATCCTTTTCCTGGAACAGGACACTGGTGCTGCTGTCGAAAGGTGCCAACAACTGATCCCACGGCAGCACCTCCAGCGCCGCCAGGGCACCCAGGGCTTCTTCCGAAGACAGCCCGCCGGCGAACTTTGGCCCCAACTGATCTAAGGCTTTCGGGAAGTCCTGCTTCAACACTCCCAGTGCCTCCCGCTCTATGAAAGCGATGCCACTGCTCCACAGATGCTGAACCTCAAAACCGTCCGTGAACGCGGCGCTGTCCGTGTCCACCTCCCGAAGCACGCGAGTTAGTGCGCCTTGCTCGCACCGGAGCGTCAGGCGTCCGTCCTTTGACCCAGGCACCCTGCTGCACCGGATCAACCGCCCGGTGGCAGCGTCGGCGATTAGTTCTGTTTGATCTTCCGCGTTAGTCTGGCTGCGGATGGAAAGAAGCCCTTTTTCGACCGCGCAAACCACATCGCCCTGGTTAGGAAGCCCGACGAAGGCTGCCGGCGCCAAGTCGAGTCGCAACACAAAGGGAGTCCCTTTGGAAGCTGTGGTATAGCCCGCGCCAATGGTCAGGTTACCACCGCCGCTGCCATCTTCTCTTGGCCTGCTGGTCAACTCCACAAAAGTAATGAGCTGCCCGCCCTTGGGCCGTCCGACGAGCTTGCTCTGCTGCGGGGCGGAATAAAGCCCCATCAATCCGGGCGTCGCCACCAGGGCGCGAGCAAGGCCGGGCGGGTTGGTGGCCAGCGCTTCCCGATGCACAATCGCCAGGCCGGCTTGACTTAGAACCACTTCCGCCCGGTGGTGGCGGCCAGCCTTCGTCACCTCCGCCTCGAGCACCCAGTCCTCGGTCCGTTGCGGCCACTGCAGCACCCACTCGCGCACTTTCAGGAGCGCCTGCTGCTCGGCGGACAATGGTTGCTTGAGTGACGGCCCGTCGGTGTTTTCAACCACCGCAATATCGAGCTTGAACCGCCCCGGCTTGGCCAGCGGCGATAACTTAGCCGCATGCCCGCGGAAACGGCCGGAATCATAAAGGCACCGGACCACGTCGTTAGTCACGTTCCCGGCCATGACCATGCCGGGACTTAGTTGGAGGAAGGCCAGCAGTTCGTCGCGCGTGTTAGCCTTAAGACCGGTTACCTCGATCTGATCCAAGGTGCCGGCCATGCCCGGTTTCTTGACTTGGATCAGCAGATCCGCCTGCCGACGGCGCTGGTTCAGAGAAAGCTCGACGCGGACTTCCGCTTGGTGGCGGTTCAACTCAGCCAACGCCTCTGGGACACGGTGCTCCAAGTCGGCCAGACTGATGGCGTCGGCCGGGACGGGTTTTCCTTCCTGCCATGACCAGTAGAAAACCGGAGCTCCGGGCACCTGTGCGGTTATGTTAGTGTTCGCAGCTTCGCGCAGCCGGCCCTTCAACTGTTCCGCGAGCGTCTTATCCAGGCCGGAGACTTTGACTTCACCGCACAGGAAGCGCGGGCCTTCGGTGATGCGCACGCGGATTTGCCGCGCCGCGCGGTCGGCCTTCACCGTCACGGCGACCTTCGCAAAGCCATCATGCTGGTAGCCGCGCGACACCATCTTTTCGATCCACGCCAGGTAATCCGCCAGTGGCGCGGAAGGATGCGACTGGACGTGAAACTCAAGAGTTCCTCCCAGCACTTTCACGATGTTGTTCCGCGAGTAAGTCTGGTTGCCCTCCAGAACCAGGCGCGCCTCGCCGCCCATATCCCCCACGGCTTCCGGCTTGGCCGGAGCCGCGTTGGCTCCCCAACTTAGCGTGCTGGCAAGGAACAAGAGTATCCCTGCCCATAGTCCGCTGAGAGCGTGTCTGAACACGCCTGCTGTGGTAGGGCGAGGCTCCTGCCGAGCCATTCGGAACTGGCGTGTGGCGGCTGCCGTCGAGGCTCGGCAGGAGCCTCGCCCTACCACGGCAGTCGTGTTCAGACACGCTCTCAGCCGTGTCCATGCCGTAGGCCAGGCGTCGCGCCT
>CAINDV010001269.1 GCA_903847485.1 uncultured Verrucomicrobiota bacterium | reverse complement strand
TCCCGTATTGTGTCACCAACGCCCAACCGGCGATGCGCTCGCCGACCGGAATTTTGATCTGCGGATGATACCAGGCCCGGCGTTGATCGAAACTGCTGGCGAATCCAACGTTCTTGTCGCCGGCTTTCTGGAAGTCGAGGAAGGTCTTGTATTGGACTTCACGAATGTAGATCCCTTCGTTCGCAACCTTCTCGAGGTAGTTAGCCAGGTCTTGCGGATCCCCCTCGGTGCAGAGCGAAATGATGCCAAACGGCATTTTGGGGTCATTGAACGCCTCGCGCCACGCCCCGATCATTTTGGCAAAGACCTGATAATACAACACGTGACCATTCGGCACCAACGCGTTGTTGAAACCCTGATGCCAGAGGGCGCCCTTGATCTGGAAGCCGGCAATCGGCGCAATCATGCTGGCGTAGCAGTTGCCCGGGCGGTTCATGTCATGAGCAGGACCCGGTCGCAAATCGGACGGCGGGGTGCGGTAGGCCGGGATCACCTTGCCTTGTGCCTTCAAGGCGGCCGTCTGTTCATTGAACTGCTTGATCCTTGCTTCGAGATCTTTCTGCGGATTGAAGGCCGCGACTTGCTTGTCCCAGTCGGACAGCGCGGCTTTGACCTCCGGCGTGTCGATGGTCTTCAGCAGATCCAGCGGCAGCCACGTCTCAATGCACGTGCCGCCTCGTGACGCATCAACCACTCCGATCGGAATTTGCGTCGCCATGTGAAGGCGTCGGGCAAAGATGTAGCCGATGGCGGACATCTCGCTGACCGTCGCCGGCGAGCAGACATCCCAATATCCCTGCCGGTAGTGCTCCCCGGACCAATCACTCCACTGATACTGACACGGAAAGGACTTCTTGTAATCAGGGCCACTCTGCTGCGGGACGGTGAAGAGGCGGATGTTTTTGAAATTGGCAGAGGCCATTTCGAGTGCCCCTCCATCAACCTTGTATATTGGAAACTCCATATTGCTCTGTCCGCCCAGCAACCAGACATCCCCGAGGAGGATATCCTCCAGCTTGATCGTCCTGGCTTTGCCCTGGACGACCAACCGGTGCGGCTCGGAACTGGCAGGCAGGGCCGGCAGCTCGACTTTCCACGACCGGTCGGCGGCCGCCGTGGCCGACTGGGTCTGGTCGCCAAAGGTCACGCTCACTTTCTCACCGGGCTCCGCCCAGCCCCAGATCCGGATCGGCTTGTCGCGTTGAATCACCATGCCGGTCTGAAATAGATTGTGCAGGCACAACCCGTTCCCGATGGCAGGGACATCAATGCGGTCCTCTCCGGGCTCCAATTTCTCCTCGGCCCCGGCCGGCGACAATACCAGCAGCAAGATCAATCCAGCCAGCCATGCGGTGTAGCGTATTCCCTTCATGTCAGTTTCTATTCCTTTTAGTTCTTTGTGGGGGCTGCGCTGGCGGGAGATGAACCCTCCACTTTGACTGTGATGTTGGTATACACGGCGCCGATGATGTTGGTGTAGTTCTGGCTCCCCTCGGGTTGATAGCCCCAGTTCCAGGTGGAAGAATCCAGGATGGATCCATCATCGCACGCCAGTTGCAGGACATAGGTGCCCGGGGCGCTGAACGTGGCAGTGCAGTTCGATGCGGCCGTCGAGTCGTTGACGGTGAACGTAACGGTTCCGCTCCCTGATATCTTGCTCCAGTGATAGCGCGGAATCCCCTTGTCCAGATCGGTCACTGAACAAGCCAGTTTTGCGGTGGACACCGGCCATTTCATTGCAGGTGGCGTTGCGGTGATGGTGGTTATCCGCTTGAAATGCACGAGAGCCGGGCCTTGGTTGGTCTGGATTGCATTAATGGTATCCTTGATTTGCCGGTTTGCCGGCGCCCATGATTGCATCGTGTAGAGCGCGGGAAGCGCGTCCTTGGCCGACCCGCGGTACGAGCTGGACAAGACGTCTAATGCCTCACCAGATATGTTCCCAAGGCCTCCATACAACAGGTATTTGTCTGCTATCCTGACCGCCAAGGGAATGCCTTCCTCGACCTGGTACTTTGCGAGCGTCTTAATCGCGTAAATGGGGAAATCCTGCCCGAACATCCGGTCTGCCGGTGGCGGCTCCTTCGCGGCTTCGACGATGTTCGGCGCCAGCGTTTGGACGTGCGTCCAGGTCAAATTGTTGAGCATGAATTTAGCAAGATTCCCCCGCCCATAACCGTCCGGCTGGGCCAGGCCGACCTTAACCGCCTCATAGAACAGGTTCGTGGGCGCGGTGAGGGTGTCGCCGGGACGCTGTGTAAACAGGAGAGCGGACAGACAATTATTGGCCATCCGCAAGGGATCCGCCCAATCAATCGAATATTGGTCCAGGGAGCCGTTGGTGACGAACGCCGTCATAATGTTCGTCAGGTAGGGGGCCGTGGTCGCCGCCGAGTCGAATAGCTGCAGGGCTCCTCCCGCTTTCTGGCGCACCCACATGTCCTGGTCGTACAGCCGGGCCACCAGCGCAGGGATCGCGCTGGGGTTCTTGATCGTTCCCAGGGCTTGGCACGATGCCTCGCGCACGCGCGGATCCGCGTGGGTGGTCATCGCGAGCAGCGTGGTGACCAGGGTGTTGCTGCCGGGCTTCGTGGCCAGTGTCTGCGCCACAGTCCAGCGCACGTAGGGATCGTATTCGCCGAAGCAGCCCAGCAGTTCGTTGGTGGTGTACCCGTTCACGGTCAACTCCAAATGCCCCGCCCAGATGGCATTCGATACCACCGCGGCGCTCAACTCATTCGCCGGATTCGGATTCCTGCCCGTGAGATAGATCCGCCGGTCCGGCACGGAAAACAACAGGACATAGAGTGATGACGCATCCAGTTCATACTGGTATCCCAGATTAGGGGCCCAGTAGTCGCCACTCGAGGCGCCATCGAACCCCTGGTCGTACGCGTCACACACGAACGAGCCGTCGTACCGGCGTGCTAGGTCAACGTACCAGCGCATTTGCGCCAGACGTGCGGCCAGGGCATTGGTGCCGCCGATATTCGCCGCGATCCAACCCCATATGTAGTTGGGGTCACCGCCGCAATGCCAACACTCCATGCCGTTGTACTCCGCCATATTCATCCGGCTGAAATATTCCGTCTGCGTGGGCTTGTTTCCTTGCAGCCCGAAGAATATCGCCGCCATCGCGTGCCTGCCGCCGTTGGCGCGGTAAGATTGCAGTTCTGGCGCGTGTTCGCCGTAAGGAAGTCCGCCCTTGCCCACATAGTAGCTTTCGTAATTGCCAAGGCGGTCGATGGCGGGATCGATTTCCGGATGACCAATGCCGCACTTCTTCGCCAGGACGATCGAGATGCCGGCGGGGATCGAACACGCGTGCATCGGGCCGTAGCCCCAGGCCGAGCCGTGGGTACCGTCGTGCCGGTTCTCAGTAAAGTGATGACCCAGCGTGCCGTACATGGACTGCGCTTCGGCGAGCGAACTGGTCCATTCCCGTATCCCGTTCGTCACACTGGTGTCGCCGGTAAGCAGGAAATATTCTGAAAGGAATATGTTGTTGTACGCCCAGGTCCAGGAATCATAGTAGACCCGTGGCTGCAGCGAGCCGGTTGCGGGGCATATGGAGTTGGCATAGGTCTTTACCGCGGGATTAGTAATGCCGACCGCCAGCTTGGCCAGGCCGAGCACCGGGTAAGCTGAACGTCTTGTTCGAGATGACATTGACCGCATCGGCCAGGATCCGTGCCGACTTGGGGCAGTTGTAGGGTGCCGTGGCGCTATAGGCCAGGTTCGTCAGTTTCAACTGAAGCGTGTACGTCTGATTGGTGCCGACGCCGTCCCGGTTGATAAGGAGTCTCAGGATGCCATTGGTAGCCTCGGCATCGCCGATCGCCCAGCCAAGGCTCTTCCGGGCACTGTTGGTGAAGACGGACACCGCGCCGCCGCCCGCCTGCGCGCCCAGAATCACGTCGTTGGGCAAAATGCCTGCCGCAGCGGCCGGTGTGTTCGTGCCCACAGACGTGACCAGAATCTGCCATGGTTTGCCGGCGGTACTCGTGTCGCTATTATACGTCTCCCATTGGGTCCAGATCCACCCGCGCATCCCCGTGGGGCCAAGAGTGTAGGTGAACAGACGGTTACCCCCATAGACATAGGCAACCCCATAGCGGTTGGTGCCGACGGTGAGATCGGGAGCGGACATCGTCTTTGCCTTGCCCGCCCCGAGAACTAGGCCGGGCGTGGCGAGGATGGCGATGAGCGCGATGGAGGTTAGAGCAAAAGTTCTGCGGGTGATGGAATTCTGACTCATTGTATTTCCTTGATTCATTTATTCACTGGCGAGTGACGGGTTCTCAGCGGGGCTGAGCGCCCGGCGGGGCTACGAACGGCGCGCGGCGAGCCGGCCGAATCTTGGTAGGTTGGACGGTGTTTGTCCCACCGGGGGTG
>CAINDV010001268.1 GCA_903847485.1 uncultured Verrucomicrobiota bacterium | reverse complement strand
GTGGTGTGGTATGCGCGGCGAGTTATGAGGCCAGGAAGTTCGGCATCCGCTCCGCCATGCCCAGCGCCACGGCTGGCAGGCTTTGTCCCAAGGGCGTCTTCGTGCGTCCGCGCATGGAGCAATACCGGGCGGAGTCCAAGGAGATCATGCGGTTGGTCGCTGAGACTGGCGTGGTCATTGAGCAGATGTCCATTGACGAAGCATATCTGGACTTGTCGGCGGTGTGTCAGGCTGAGGATGCGGATGCTTCGCTGGCGAAGGCGCTGCCAATCGCTCAGGCGCTGAAGCAGCGGATCAAGGCGGAGCGGCAGTTGACCGCAACCATCGGCATCGCGGCGAACAAGCTGCTGGCCAAGATCGCCAGCGACCACCAGAAACCCGACGGACTCACGCTCATTCGCGAATCGGAGAAGGTGGCTTTTCTAAGGCCGCTGCCGGTGCGGGCGCTCTACGGAGTTGGCCGGGTGACAGAGGAGGTGCTTCACAAGGCCGGACTGCGCACTGTCGGGGATCTTCAGGTTCACAAGGGCGACCTGCGCGCGCTGGTCGGCTCGTTCGGGCCGCGGCTGAGGCAGTCCGCGCTCGGGGAAGATGACCGCGCCCTGGAACTGGGAGACGAGATCAAGAGCATCAGCGGCGAAGAGACGTTTCTCCAGGACACGGAGGACCGGGTGGTGCTGCGGGCCTGTCTGCGCGAACAGGCGGAGGACATCTCATCCCGTCTCAAGCGTCGGCGACTCGGCGCGCACACGGTCCAAGTGAAAGTGCGCTATGGCGACTTCACGACGTTGTCCCGACAAATCACTCTGGAGGAACCTTTGACCGAAGCGCGGGATGTGTATCGTCTGGGGTGTTGGTTGTTGGGGCGGGAGCGGCTCGTGAATCGTCCGCTGCGGTTGCTCGGTCTGGGCGTGAGCAACCTGCGTGAGCCGAATGCCCGGCAGTTGCCGTTGCTCTGACAGGGTAATGCCAGATGCCAATGCAGGTGGTCCCACGTGATGGTGGCGGCGCTCCCACAGCCAAGACCTCAAGGCGCGTCAACAGACGCGCCTTTTTCGTTTCGGCTTCCCCAGCAAATGGCCGCGCTTGGTGAACATGGCTTCCACTACACGCCCACCAGCCATATACTCGCCCCGTTCGCATGAACCAATCGAGCCATCGCACCTGTGCCCCGACGTTACGCCGCGCTGCCAAAGGCGATCCTCTGCACGGCATTGAGGCCGTTTTCGGCCACGGCCACGCCTCTGACACTCCCGCCAACGGCAGCACATCCTCCAACCAGTGCCGCAACCAAACCGGGACTTCCACAGCCTCGCCGCGCTGAAACCCACCTCTCATGGAAAATCTCGCCAAATTTGAAACCGACCTCTGGGAAGCCGCTGACAATCTCCGCGCTAACTCCAAGCTCACCTCCAGCGACTACTTCATGCCGGTGCTGGGCATCATCTTCCTGCGCCATGCCGCCAACCGCTTCGATGCCGCCACCGCGCAGATCGCCGAAGACCAGGCCGCAGGCCGGATGCCCAAGCGCAAGATTTTGCCCGCCGATTACATCCGCCGCCGCGCGCTCTTCCTGCCCGAGGCCGCCCGCTTCGACACCATCATGGCGAAGGCCACGACGGACCCCGCCGGCCTGCCCAAGCTCGTCACCGATGCGATGACCGCCATCGAGACGGATTTCGCACCACTGGCGAACGTCCTCCCCAAGGATTACGGCATCTTCGAGTCGAAGGTGCTCGAGGAATTGATGCGCCTCTTCAACAGCGAGCAGATCAAGCACGCCACCGGCGACGTCTTCGGGCGCATCTACGAATACTTCCTCGCCAAGTTCTCCATCCAGAAGGCGCACGACAACGGCGAGTTCTTCACGCCGTCTTCGCTCGTGCAGACCATCGTCAACGTCATCGAGCCGGACCACGGGGTCGTCGCCGATCTTGCCTGCGGATCATGCGGCATGTTCGTTCAGTCCAGCCACTTCATCGAGCAGACGGGCGGCGACACCACGAAGAAGGTCGTGTTCTACGGACAGGAAAAGAACCGCGACACCATCCGCATCGCCAAGATGAACCTCGCCGTCCACGGGCTGGAGGGGAAAATCGCCGAGGCCATCACCTACTACCAGGACGAGCACAACCTCGCCCCCAAGAAAGCCCTGGCTCCCGGCAGTTGCGACTTCGTCATGGCCAATCCGCCGTTCAACGTGGACCTCGTGGATGCCGAGCGCATCAAGAACGACCCGCGCCTGCCCTTCGGCCTGCCCGGCGTGAACAAGGACAAGCGCGTCTCCAACGGCAATTACCTCTGGATCTCCTACTTCTACAGCTACCTCAGCGAAAAGGGCCGCGCCGGCTTCGTCATGTCCTCCCAGGCCTCCAGCGCCGGCAACGACGAAAAGACCGTCCGCCAGAAGCTCGTCGAGACTGGTGATGTGGACGTGATGATCTCCATCAAAGGCGGCTTCTTCTACACCCGCACCGTCCCGTACGAGCTGTGGCACTTCGACCGCAACAAACCCGCCGACCGCAAGGACCAGGTCCTGATGCTTGATGCCCGCAGCATCGGCCAGCTCATGAAGGGCTCGCGTAAGGTCCATGAGTTCACGCCCGAGCAGATGCGCAACCTCACCGCCATCGTCTGGCTCTACCGCGGCCAGCGCGATCGCTTCCTCGCGCTCGTGCAGGACTATTTCAAACGCCACGCCGCCGAGTGCGCCGCCGTGCCGGAGAAAATCACCGCCTTCGACACTGCGCTCGCGGCCCTCGACGCCCCGTTCGCCGCCATCGCCAAGGCGGTGAAGACGCTGCCTGACCTGGATGCGGAGAAAGCGCAGGCCCTCACCGAGACTCTGGCCGAACTCCGCGACGCGCGGAAAGCCTGGAACGCCGACGCCCAGGCGCTGCTCGCCGACCTCACAGCCTTCGAGAAGAAGACCAGCAAGAGCCTGCCCGCCACCAACGACCAGCAGCACGCCGCCCGCAAAGCCTTCGACCCCCTCGCCGAGCGGGCCAAGGTCCTCATCAAACAGGTGGACCTGCTCTACAAGCTCGCTTCGCGCGCCGCCTCCATCGCCGCCGACCTAGCCGCGGTCGAAGCGGTCGCCGAGATTTACGACCGCCGGCCCACGGGCAAACTCATCAAACAACTCGACGAACAGCGTCGCGCCGCCGTGGAGCAGATCAAGCACGCCACGTATTTCCACCGCCACATTGTCTGGCTGCTGGACCGCTTCCCGAAGGCGGCGATGCAGCCTGTGCTCGGCTTGGTCAAAGTCGTCACGCGACGCGACATCGAATCCGCCGACTGGAGCCTCACCCCAGGTCGCTACGTCGGCGCCGCCCCGGCGCAGGTGGACGAGGATTTCGATTTCGAGCAGGCCGTCACGGACATCCACACGGAACTGGCCGGGCTGAACGCCGAGGCGGTGGAACTGGCCGTGACGATTCAGACGAACCTGGAGGAACTGGGCGTATGACGAAGCAACACAGGCAACATTGGAAGGAGGTCGAGTTTGGCGAACTCGTAACGCATAGTGCGTTCGGCCCCCGTTTCAGTGGAGAGGCCTACGACGAGGACGGAAACGTGGCCACGTTGCGGACAACGGACTTGGACAATAATGGGCGCATCTCATACGAGACCATGCCTCGTGCCCGACTCAACGAGGACGCTTTCTCAAATCGCCTGCTGCAAGACGGCGATTTAGTCATTACGCGCTCGGGCACGTGCGGCATCGCTGCGGTTTTCCATTCTTGCGCGCTACCAGTTCTTCCGGGAGCGTTCTTGATTCGATTCCGACTCAATCAGACAGCCGATTCTGGTTTTTTTCGATACTATTTCAATTCGCCTGTTGGTAGAGCGAACATCCTTTCAGTCGTGCGAGGAGCCGTTCAGCAAAACTTGAACATCACGAATGTTGAGTTGCTCCGGGTGCCGCTTCCACCGCGAGAACAACAAGAATCCATCACCTCAATCCTCTCCGCCTACGACGCACAGATGGAGAACAACCGGCGGCGGATGGGGCTGTTGGAAAAAGCGGCACGCTTGCTGTATGAGGAATGGTTTGTCCGCCTCCGCTTCCCCGGCCAAGAACACATCCCCATCACCCAAGGACTCCCGCAAGGGTGGGAGAAGCGGCGCGTGGATGCGGTGGCTGAGGTCAACCGCGCATCGCTTCCCGGCAGTCACGATGGCGAAATCGAATACGTGGACATCTCGGCCGTAGTGCCCGGCCAAATCACGGAGACATCGACTCACGAGTTCCGCGACGCACCGAGCCGGGCGCGCCGAATTGTTCAGCACGGAGACATTATCTGGTCTTGTGTGCGCCCCAACCGCCGTTCCCACGCCGTGATTTGGAATCCGCCGGAAAATCTCATCGTCTCGACCGGCTTTGCAGTCATCACACCCACCGCCGTGCCAACCAGCTTTCTCTATTTCGCAACGACGACGGATGCCTTTGTCGGCTACTTGGAGAATCACGCCAAGGGTGCCGCCTATCCCGCAGTAGTCGCCGGTGACTTCGAGCGCGCCGGAGTGGTGGTGCCAATGAAGCAGCTTCTGAAGGCATTTGATGAGATCGTTGAGCCGATGCTCTCGCAAATCCACAATCTCCGACTCCAAAACCAAGAACTCCGCGCCGCCCGCGACCTTCTGCTGCCGCGCCTGATGAGTGGTGCGCTTTTTTTTGGCAACGACCACGTTTAAACCACAGTGATATGAACATACTCGAATGGATCAGCGTCGGGAAGGTCTCCGCAGAGCGAGATGACCTCTTGTCCAAATACTTTTACGACAACGGCGTCCTAAAAACGGTGATAGATAGCCGCTCGTCTTTCCTAGTGTAGTGTCTCACAAACGACTGGTGTTATGTTTCTGCTGCTTTTGGGTGCAAACAGGTCGATTCACACGAAGAACATGACGGAAATACCTCCGGCCAATTGAGAGACGCTACACTAGTTCTCGGTCGAAAAGGCGCCGGAAAGACCGCCGTATTCAAATACCTAAACGAGAATCCCAATGAGTTCATCGACGCCGGGGACATGCTCATTTCCCTCTCATTCGAAGACTACAAATGGAGCATTCACTCACTCTTAAAGAATCCCGACGCCGCAGAATCTCTCGCCTTCAAACAGTCTTGGAGGTTCATCATCCTTATTAAAGCGGTAAAGGCCTTAGGCAGCTACTTCGCGAAGCAGAACCAGCCCCCTCCAAAACCCTTGGTTAGTTGCGGCACGCTGCTTAAGAAACTGTTTGATGACCCTATACCGAGCATTTACTCAATCGTAGGACGAAAGCTACTCAACCTTTCCAGACTCAAGCTACCTTCAGGGGGGCTCGATCTTGAGAACGGCGAGCTAGACTCCATTGAGGCAACCGCCGGAGAGGTTTCGTTCGAGGAGGTCAAGACCAGCGACTCGTTGCAGGCTCATCTCTCACATAACATCGATAACGTCATCGGTTTCATCGAGCGCGCCTTAGCAGCTCTCCCTTCAAGACCTTGCCGCGTGTTCCTTGCCTTTGACCGCATCGACGAAGCATGGGATCCCGTGGCAGTCGAGACCTCCAAACGTGTCATTGCAGGTCTCGTCGGTGCTGCGGAGTCGATCACCACAAAGTATTCAGGCATGATGTAAACGCCGGTTGAATATGGCGGCGGGGGTCAGATGACTGACGAGGCGGGGACTGGCTAGGGGCGGCACCTTCGTGAACAATGAAGGATGTATGCCGATATGGAACAGTGGACTGAGATACGCAGACGAGTGTTGGTGGAAGGTGTAAGCCGACGCCAGATTCTCCGGGAGACGGGGCTACACTG
>CAINDV010001267.1 GCA_903847485.1 uncultured Verrucomicrobiota bacterium | reverse complement strand
GGCCACAGCCCTGGGGAGTGAACGGCCCTCACAACCGGTGACCTCGGCACGCTTGGGCAAAGCCAGCATTTCCGGTTGCGCCTTTGAGAACCCTGATGGTTCACCCATCACGATCAACACCGACTATTTCGGCAAACCCCGCGACGCCGCCAATCCGACGCCCGGCCCCTTCGAGGCTCCCGGGACAGGAACGCTCACCATGAAGGTGTGGCCGCTTGCGTCAACGTCCGGCCGTGCCGGGGTGCCGAACTTCTGGGACGATATTCCGCTTTCACCCAGCACCAAGATGCCATCCGTCGTTCTGGACGATTACTGGAACAGCGAATTCCAGAGGGTCAATTGCGAGGTGGCTGCCGCACAAAACACACGGCTGGTTTTCTTCGGGGATTCCATCACGTGGTGCTGGTCGCTGGGTCCTGCAACCGGCAAGGAGATCTGGGAAAACCAATTCGCTGCGTATAAGCCCATCAACATGGGAAACTCTGGCGATATCACTCCGGTCATGCTTCACCGTGTCACTCGTGGCAATCTGGATTTCGCCGATGGCCAGCATCCCAAAGTCGCGGTGCTCTTGTGCGGCATCAATAATCTCGGGGTATCTCAAAGTGCCGGCGGCAGGGAGCAGTGGCACCTGGGGGCCCATTGTCCTCCCGCCGACATCGCCAATGGCATCAGGGCGATTGCCCAGGTCTTCCGCCGCCGCCTGCCGGGGACGCGGTTGATCATGATGGCGACCCTGCCGGTATCCGACGATGACAAACGGGCCACGTGCAGGCAAGCCAGCGCCATCAATGCCGCCCTGGTCCGCAATGATAATGAGGTGGCCTTTGTTGATTTGCAGGACAAGTTTCTGCTGTCCGATGGCTCGCTCAACAAACAGCTGTTTACTGACGGCACCCATCTGACACCGGAGGGGTACCGGGTCTGGGCCAAAGGCATCGAGCCGCTCGTTCTGAAATTCATGGAGGCGCCGCCCCTTGATCCTGTGAAGATCATGTTGATCGGCGATTCCATGACCGAAGGTGCTGATTCTAACAGTTCTTACAGGCGTTACCTGGACGGCATGTTACGCAGGGACGGACAGCTGATTGATTTTGTGGGGAGCCGGAAGAAGCATAACGATGACAAAACAGAACCGGACAATTATGAATACGATGTGGATCATGAAGGCCACTGGGGCAAAGACTCGGCATGGATGGCAGAGAATATGCAGAGCTTGCTGGCCAGTCACGTGCCGGATGTCGCTGTGATCAACCTGGGGACAGAGGATATCATGTCCAGCAAGCTTGCCACTGAGCCCTTGGCCGACGGGATTGTGAAAAACATCGGCAAGGTGGTCGACACGCTTCGTGCAAGAAACGGAAAGATGAAGATCGTGCTTTCGACCATCATTCCGGTGGCGGGCAAGCAGGATGTGGTTAATCTGGTCAATCTCAAGATCTCACGCTACGTTCAATCCAACTCCACGCGTCCGTACCCTGTTGTTTTGGCGGACCCGTGCAAAGGGTTCGATGTGGCGAGGGATCTGGCCGCAGACGGTGCGCATCCCAATGCCAGTGGCGCAAGAAAGATGGCGCGAGTATGTGCCGATGTAATCCATAATACTGACCTCGAAGGGCAGCCCGAGTAAGCGGAAATGACGCATTGACGTTCTAAAAACAACAGGATGGAAATTATATGACAACGAAAACAAAGATTGCTCAAATCAGCACACTTTTTATCACCCTGCTGCTGACCGCATCTCCCGTCAGAGCTGATGAGCTGGCGGCTCCGGTTTCGGCGCCGGCGGATTTCTGGGTCCGGGATCAGACGGGTCGAATTACGCACGCCTGCGGCGGCAAGGAGCCGCTGGTGCTGTGCATGCAGGGACGGAAGGTTGTGATGCAGGTTCAATCCGATCGCACGAACGGTTTCTCCTATACCGCCCGGTTCTTCAACCTGCAGAAAGAAGTCGAAAAGAAGCAGGCCCTGTTCGTGGCCGGGCGCGAAGCGACTCCTGAGATACGCGTCAATGATCAACCCTGGAAGAGTGGGCTCCCGTCCTCGGTCACGTTCGACGGAATGCTGGCCTTGACCTATCCCGAAGCTGGGGGTGTGGTTGTCACGCGCACCGTCTATCCTTCGATGACCAAGGCCTTGGTGATTGAAGAGTGGCAGGTGCGAAATGCCACGGGCAAACCAGTTGTAGTGACAGTTCCGCCCGCCCGCACCGTAAAGCCCGTGGGGGAGGATATTGCCATCGTCTGGAGCTGCCCAGAGGTGAAGACCGCTGAGGTGAAAGCCGGAGGCGTGTTGTCATTTTTCACCTGCGTACAAGCCGGGTTGGCGGCTGCGCCTGACCAAGCTGTGAACCTGGCGGCCGAGCGTGGCGCGCGCCTGGCCCTGGCCGAGGCGGCTTGGCGCGGGCCAGGTCGGCTGGAAACGCCCGAACCAATGCTCGACTATGCCTTCGCCCTGCAGAAGCTGCACGTGCTGGAATCTCCGATCGAGACCGTCAAGGGCGTGATCACCCACAATGGCAGCCTGACCTATTCGCCCGGCATCTGGGCCAATGATCCGGTGGAATATTCAAGTCCGCTCTTTCCGTTTTTTGGTGATGCGGAATTGAACAAGGCAAGCATGAACATGTATCGCGTCTGGCAGGATCATTGCCTCGAGTATGGCATCGATCCCTTTCCCGGATCATTCGAACATGCCGCCTTGAAACTCACCCAAAGGTGGCGCGGCGACGATGCGATGGTGCTTTATGGCTTGGCGAAGTTTTTGCTCTTTCAAGGCGACCGAGCTGCTGCTCAGGAGATGTGGCCGCTGATCGAGATGAGCGCCGCCTCGGTGCTTAAAAACACCACCGGCGAAGGCATCGTCGCCTCGAAAACCGACGAGATGGAAGGCCGCTACCCGACGGGCGACGCCAACCTGAGCACGTCGTCACTTGCTTATGGTGGCTATCGTCTGGCGGCGCGTCTGGCGCAATCGCTGGGCAAGGCCGATGTTGCCAACAGGTATGACACCCGTGCCGCAGCCCTGCGCAAGGCCATTGAAGCCTATTTCGGCGGGGAAGTCGAAGGGTTCAAGACCTACCGCTACTACACGGGAAACACAACCCTGCGCGGTTGGATACTCCTGCCGCTCGCGATGGGCATCACAGAGCGTCAAGAGGCCACAGTGGCCGCGCTCACGTCCGACAAGCTCTGGCCCCACCGGCTGGCCGGGGCCGATATCCTGGCAGAGTCCACCCGCCCGACGGAGTGGGGACGTGAAACGTATTATGCGTTGCGCACCCTGTTCAAGGCCGGACG
>CAINDV010001266.1 GCA_903847485.1 uncultured Verrucomicrobiota bacterium | reverse complement strand
TTATCCCGATGAACCGGGGTTGCGCCGTGCCGAATGTGCGTTCGAGCCGGTGCCCGGCCCCGACAGCACGTTGACCAGCGGAACAACGATGACGGTGCCCGCGCAAGGGCGGATCGCCTGGCACATTGACTGGGAGGTTGCTTGCCACTGATCAACGGACGCGAATGCGTGTTGGCCGTGCTGGCCGATGCGGCGGCGCACGGCTGGGTGCTGCCCGCATTCAACACCGAGAACCTCACGACCACCGAAGCCGTGCTGGCGGCGGCGCACGAGCGGTCGCAGATCATCGGTTGCGCCCACCTGCCGGTCATCGTGGACATCACCAACAACTACTGGCATCGCCAGCAGACCGTGAACTACACCCACACGCGGAACTGGGAAATCGGCCTGCGCCTGTTTCTCGCCGACCTGCATGTGCTCTGCGCGCCGCCCTCGCCTTACGCCGACTTGAATGTCCTGATCCATCTCGACCACATCCAGTGGGACAGTGATGCCGGATTGCTGGCCGGCGAACTCAGCCGGTTTTCCTCAATCATGTTCGATGCTTCGACGCTGCCGATGGAGGAAAACATGGCGCGCACGGCCAACTTTGTGCGCATGCATGGCAAAACGCTGCTGATCGAAGGCGCGTGCGATGAAATTGCCGAAGCCGGCAGTGGCGCCGCCGGCAGCGGGTGCACCGATCCCGCGACCGCCGAGCGCTATTGGCGCGCGACGGGAGTGGATTTGGTGGTGGCCAATCTCGGCACGGAACATCGGGCCGCGCGGTCCACCCTGGCCTATCGCGGTGACATTGCCCGCGCCATCACGGCGCGCATCGGGCCGCGGCTTTGCCTGCACGGGTCTTCGTCGGTCGCCGCCGACCGGCTGGGCAGCCTGTTTGCAGACGGCGTGCGCCGCGTGAATCTCTGGACGGCGCTGGAACGAGACAGCACCCCGGTGCTGATGCGCGCCATGCAGGGTAGCGCCGATAAACTCGCGGGGCCGCGCGCCTCTTTGGATTACTGCACGACGACCTGGCGGCAGGGCATTGTGTTTGCGGAGATGAAACGCATCGTCGGAAAATATCTGGAACTCTGGTATGTGTAACTATCTGGGACTCGACCTTGGCACCAGCGGTTGCAAAGCCGCGGTCTTCGATGAGCACGGGCGGATGGTTTCGCTCGCACGACGTGACTATGACTTGCAGCTCACGCCGGATGGAGGAGCTGAACTCGATTCCGATTTGGTCATTCAACACTGCTTGGCGGCGATGGCAGAGGTAAAGGCACAAGTCGGAGGCAAAATCCGCGCCATGTCAGTGTCCAGTCAGGGCGAGGCCTTTACCGCCGTCGGCCGCGACGGGAGGGCCCTGTGTCACGCGATGGTGTCGTCGGATGTCCGGGCGGCGAGTCACGCCCGCGAGTGGCCGCAGGAATTTGGCGAGGAGCGGCTCTATCAGATCACCGGCCACACCGCGCATCCCATGTTCACGCTGTTCAAGCTGCTCTGGTTGCGGGAACACCGTCCGGAGATCTGGACCAAGGCGGCGAGGTTTCTGTGCTTTGAGGATTTGTTGCATCTGCGCCTGGGATTGGAACCCGCCATTGGCTGGCCGCTCGCCGGGCGGACGATGCTCTTTGATGTGCGTCGGCATGAGTGGAACCTGGAGATACTGGATGCGGCCGGATTAGCGGCGAAGCAACTGGCACGTCCTCTGGCTTCAGGTTCGGTCGTCGGCCAAACCCAGGACGGCATGCTGGTAGTGACGGGCGGACACGATCAGCCTTGCGGCGCGCTGGGGGCCGGCGTGACCCGACCCGGCGTGGCGATGTATGCCACGGGCACGGTGGATTGCATCACGCCTGCGTTTGCGAAACCAGTGTTTAACGAAGTGCTGCGGCAAAACAATCTGTGCACCTACGACCACGTCGCGCCGGGACTTTACACCACCGTGGCGTTCAGTCTGACCGGCGGAAACATCCTCAAATGGTTTCGCACGGAGTTTGGCCACGGGCAGAGTTACGAGGAACTGCTGGCCGAAATGTCCACCGTGCCGACGAACCTGCTGGTGTTGCCATATTGGACTCCTTCGGGGACGCCGTATTTCGATTGTGAAACGCCGGGGGCCATTGTCGGGTTGCGGCTTTCCACCAAGCGTGGCGAAATCCTGCGCGCGTTGCTGGAAGGCGTGGCCTTCGAGATGCGCCTGAACCTCGGTATCTTGGAACAGGCCGGATGTCCGTTGCAAGAACTGCGCACCAT
>CAINDV010001265.1 GCA_903847485.1 uncultured Verrucomicrobiota bacterium | reverse complement strand
TTTCGTGTCCGGGCAGGACCGTCATGACAAAGGCTTTGCGAATCATAATAACCCGCGTAGGGAGGCTTGATTTCAGGGGATTGTCAAGCTTCGGTAGTCAATCTCTGCGTTCTTTGCAGTGCTATCTCCCAACTTCGTCGCGTTCGGCGAAGATTTTTTAACGCAGAGGACGCAAAGGTTGGCGCGGAATTCCGCAGAGAGAGCTTTTCCTCTGCGACCTTTGACGCAGCCCTCTGCGACCTCTGCGTTGAATCGGGTTGCCTGCCCGTTTGGTTGCGGCTCCGCCGCGCTATGTCTCTGCGGTTCATTGGCAGGTCTTTCGTCGGCATAGTTACGGTTCAGTTAAGGCGAGCGGCGCGACCGGCCTCCCGCCGGCCGCCGGCGGCAGCTCTGCAGGAGCAGCATGTTGATAGACCGAAAAGCCGCGCCCGCCGGTCGGCACCGAGAGATCGCAGAACACGTCCTGGAAGCTCGGCTCACGCCGGTCGCTCTCATCCACCCTCCGCAGTACAGCTACGGAGGACGGGCAGCGCAAGCGGATGGCAGACCGCGCCGGGATACTCGGCTCTCAGCTTGGGTGACAAGCCGGGGAAGTGCCCCGCGCCGCCACATATTTCAATATCAAGAACCGCCCGCTGCACTACTCCTGTAGCGCGCGATAGAACCGGCGCGGTGCGTTGGTGGCCACCTCATCCGTGAACTGAGTTGTACCGTAAATGTTCGTAATGGTCGCCAAGGGTGGCCAGTCCACGAGGTTCGTGGAGGCGTCAATGCGATAAGCCTGCCCGAATTCGCCGGACAGCGTGGCCCGAAAACCGTCCGCAAATAGGCCATTCAAAGGAGCAGCAATGGCCAGCGACGGCTTGCGCGTGAAGGTGGCGGTGATGGTCTTGCTGGCGTTCATCGCGACGGGCAAAGGATTCTGGGTGCCGGTGGCGTCGCCGCTCCAACCGAGAAATTGCTGGCCCGGGCCAGGGATGGCGTCGAGCGGTACACTCGCGCCAGCCACATAAAAGTTCCCTTGCGGCGTGGCCGTCACCTTGCCGAAACCATCGGGAATGACATTCAGGGCGTAATGGTTAGCGGCCAACGCGCCGAATACGGATGCGACTACCGGATTGGCCCCGGTGACTGCGAAATAAAGAGGATTCGTGTTGCCGCTGGCGGCATTGCCCCAGACGCCAAAGAAGTTTCCTGGCTGGGGAATGGCTGCCAACCGGGCCACTGTGCCGTACGGATACAGCGGCAGGGCGGGATACACTTGCACGGAACCATTGCCCGCAACCGTCGTGCCCAAGGTAGTGCCGAAGATGGCTTGCACCGTCTTCTCCCGGTCCATCGTCAGCACCCCCGTCGGATTCGTGCCACTGGCATCACCGCGCCACTCAAGGAACGTCCAGCCATTCGAGGGCTGCGGGGTCAGCGTGACGATGGTGTTCCTCGCGTAGGGGCCGGTGGGCGGGGAGACAGCTACGTTCCCGCCGCCGGGACTTATGAGGTGGAGCGCGTAAACGGGAATGATGGTCAGGTAGATCGGTGGCGACTCAGCGGCTTGGAGAAAATCCGCGCTATAAGCTACCACGCGCAAGCTCGCGGTGCGGTTCAAACTGAACGGACCGGAATAATAGCTCGACGCGAAAGACGGTTCCGAACCATCCAGAGTGTAGAAGATATTTGCGTTCGGGAAAACGCTCCAGAATTCCAAGTCAACCGACCCGATGAACGTGTAATTGCTGCCCAGCATCAGCTCGCCGTTGCCGTAGGCCAGTGTGTAACGCACGTCGAGCAAAGCCGGGGTGCTGGTGACTGAGCCAGTCACGTTACTTACGACCACGGTGTAGTAGCCAGCATTGGTTAATTGCACGTTTGCCAGCACTAACGACGAGCCTATCGCGCTGTTGAGGTTCGTGCCACCTAAACGCCACTGATAACTCAATGGCGTCGTGCCAACCGCCGTGACACCGAAATTTGCCGTCCCGCCCACCGTTACTGTCTGGGACGCCGGTTGCGAAATGATTGCCGGCGGCGCGGGCGAATCGCCGACGTTCAATTGCCACATGCTGCCGTACGTAAGCCCTGCGTAGAGGGTCGCTGCCCCGGTAGGGTCTATAGCCATGGCGTCGACGGCAACATTTGGCAGACCAGAGTTCGCGGCAACCCAGGTGCCGCCGGAATCGGTGGACTTGAAGACCCCGCCTTCGTAAGTCCAGGGGTAGTACGTCCCGGCGTAGAGTGTTGAGGGTGTTGTCGGATTGATAACTAGCGCCGTGACGGTGTCGGTCGTAAGTACCGTGTTGGCGGCGGCCCAGGTGCCGCCGGAGTTGGTGGATTTGAAGACGCCGCCGCTGTACGTCCCGGCGTAGAGAGTGGAGGGTGTTGCCGGATTGATAGCTAGGGCCTTGACGTATTCGGTCGTCAGTCCCGTGTTGGCGGTGGCCCAGTTGCCGCCGGAGTTAGTGGACTTGAAGATCCCAAAGGAAGCCCCGGCGTAGAGCGTGGCGGGAGTCGAGGGATTGACTGCCAAAGCCGCGACGTCCAAGCACGTCAGCCCCGTCATGGCGGCGGCCCAGGTACCACCGGAGTCCGTGGACTTGAAGACCCCGCCGGCGTAGGTCCCGGCGTAAAGTGTGGCGCCAGTCGGACTAATGGCGAGGGCAGCGACCGCTTTGGCCGTCAGTCCCGTGTTGGCAACGGCCCAGGTGCCACCAGAGTCGGTGGACTTGAGGACCCCGCCGCCGTACGTCCCGGCGTAGAGTGTGGTAGGATTCGTCGGGTTGACCGCCAGCGCGCTGACGTTCAAGCTCGTCAGGCCCGTATTGGCGGCAGCCCAAGTGTCGCCGGAGTTGGTGGATTTGAAGACTCCGCCGTCGTACGTCCCGGCGTAGATTGTGGCAGGGGTTGCGGGATTGATGGCTAGGGCTTGGACGTACAAGTTCGTTAGTCCGGTTGTGGCGGCAGCCCAAGTGCCGCCGGAGTTGGTGGACTTGAAGACCCCACCGTCGTACGTCCCGGCGTAGAGTGTGGAGGGTGTTGCCGGATTGATAGCTAAGGCCGTGACGTATTGGGTCGTAAGTCCCGTGTTGGCAGCGGCCCAAGTGCCGCCAGAGTCGGTGGACTTTGAGACTCCGCCGTATTGCCACGTCCCGGCATAGAGCGTGGACGGTGTCGCAGGGTTGATAGCCAGGGCCGTGACGAGCCCGCCACCCGCGTCAAATATTCCGGTGTGCGCCGCAGCCCAGCTACCTCCTGAGTCGGTGGACTTGTAGACCCCGACTTCCGTCCCAGCGTAGAGCGTGGCGGGGGTAGTGGGATCGATCGCCAACGCCCGGACGTTTCCGCCGTAATGTCCGCCGCTCGTCCACACACCCGTTGGAGCTGAGGCGAAGACCCACGCGGCCCAGCGCCACTGTTATCGTCGCTCCCTCCGACGATGGCCGTGTTGCCATCGGCGGAGAGGGACACCGACCTGCCTTGGAGAACGTAGGCACCCACGGCTCCCGAGCCGACCAGCTTGCTTCCCTGCTGGGTCCAGACTCCGCCGCTCCTCGTAAAAACCCACGCGGCTCCAGCGGGATAGTCGCTGCTCCCTCCGACGATGACCGTGTTGCCATCGGCGGAAAGGGACACGGACTCGCCTTGTGTAGCGGTTCCCACGGCACCCGTCCCCACTAGCTTCGGCCCCTGCTGCGAGAACTGCGCGAGGGCTGGATGGGGAGAAAGCAGCGTAGCGCAGACCAGGGCGATCAGCGGAGCGCAGCGGCGCATTTTCGCGGGAAACCCATCGGGGGGATGGAAACCTCCGGCAACTCCTTTCCAAGGTTGGATTGATGGTGGCACTTTGGTTTTCGCGTCCTCCGTAGCCCCGCCATTTGCGGGATGGAGGGTGGACTGTGCGGATGGTTGCATAGCCGTTCCTTCAGTTAGTGTTTTCATGATTCATCGGGGATGAGGCCCAAGTCGTCCAGCGCATGGTAGGCTTGGACGCCCAGCGTCCAGATTTGCGGGCCAGGGACGACTGATTTGGGTGCTTCAAATGCCGTCACGGGACAAAAGTAGTCTTTTGTGGTGACGCCGCGCAACTTCACTTGCGAGCGGAGCGTTTTCTTTTCGCCCCGCCGCCGGGCCGAAAGTGGCGGCCATCGCCGCGATCGTGGCAACCTGCCGCCGCTTGGACAGCAACCTGCGGCGCTACCTGCAGGCCGTGCTGCCCAAGCTGGGCGCCTGGCCCAGCAATCGCGTCGCCGAGTTGACCCCGACCGCGTGGCCAGTGGCGCCAACAGCCTGACATACCCGGCCAGTCTACCCGATCCCCTCCAGCACGACCACACGGGTTAGCGACAAGGATACGGAGTGGATGCACATTCCCATCCGAGCCTTTCGCGACGACGAGCATATCCAGCAGTTCGTCAGCACAGCACAGTCATACGTCAAAACCCGTGCTGCCGCCCAACCTCCCGAGGAACGAATTGGCCGAAGCGCCGATTCCTTCCGGTGTTAAACCCGAACTCCGAAATAGACGGGCGGCGAACAATAGTGGGACCGGCTTCCAGCCGGTCAGTAGAGCGTCTGGCGACGGGGCAGATTTTTTCCCGAGGCGTGAACTGCAAACTGACCGGCTGGAAGCCGGTCCCACTAAGCGGAGCCATATCTTCTTCGGAATTCGGGTTAAACGCACCCGGCGAAGTCGCCGCCTGCTACCCGCGGTTTAGCCCCGCCTCACACGTTGAACTTGAAGAGCAGCACGTCGCCATCCTGGACGACGTAATCGCGGCCTTCGTGGCAGTAATGACCGGTCTCGCGGGCCTGACCGACAGAGCCGGCGGTCGCCAGCTCCTGCCAGTTCACCTTCTCTGCCTTGATGAAGCCGCGCTCGAAATCGGTGTGAATCGTGCCGGCGGCCTTCGCGGCGGTGTCGCCCGCGTGAATGGTCCAGGCGCGGACTTCCTTGTCGTTGAAGGTGAAAAAGGTGCGCAGGCCGAGCAGATGATAAGTGGCGTGGATCAGCGCGTCGGCACCGGTTTCCTGGACGCCCATTTCCTTCAAATACGCCACGCCTTCTTCGAGGGAAAGGTCGGCCAACTCGCTCTCCAGTTGGGCGGAGATGACGACGGTGTCGCAGGCATGGTGGGCGCGGCCGTATTCGCGGACGCGCGTGACGTGGGGATTGGTGGCGGCGGTGGCGAGGTCGCCTTCTTTGACGTTGGCGGCGAGGATGGTGGGCTTGGCGGTGAGGAGGTAACAGTGGCGGGCCATTTCCCATTCCTCCTTGGCGAGGGCGAGAGTGTTGGCGGGTTTGCCAGCGTTAAGGTGCGGCTCGAGCTTGTCCAACACAGCGCTTTCCGCCAGGGCGGGCTTGAGGGCGCTTTTGACTTCCTTGCTGATCTTCTCCCGGCGGCGGCGGATGGCTTCGAGGTCGGCCAGCACCAGTTCGGTGGTGACGATTTCAATGTCGCGCACCGGGTCAATGCTGCCGGCGACGTGCATGATATCCGGGTCTTCAAAGGACCGCACGACCTGGACGATGGCGTCCACCTCGCGGATGTGGCTGAGGAACTTGTTGCCGAGGCCCTCGCCTCGGGAAGCGCCCTTCACCAGCCCGGCGATGTCCACAAACTCCATCGTCGTGGGCACCAGCGTGCTGATCTTGGCGACCTCGCCGACGGCGACGAGGCGGGGGTCCGGCACGGTGACGACGCCGAGGTTCGGCTCGATGGTGCAAAAGGGATAATTTTCCGCCGACGCCTTGTGCGAGCGCGTGACGGCGTTGAACAGGGTGGACTTGCCGACGTTGGGCAAGCCGACAATTCCGGCTTTGAGCATGGCGAGATTAAAGCACAGAAACGCAGCCGACACAGGGAAAACTTTCGTCCGAATGCGGGCACGGTGCATTCATGCATTGCTCCCGTAGTGGTGCAGGCGTCTTCGCCTGTGACCGTCCCGACAGGCGTCTCGCCTGTCGAACGGCAACCGGGACGGTTGCCGGGACATTGGCAGCCGAGGACGGCTGCCCCACTACTCCGGCGCGGCGCGAGCTACGTTGCAGGCGCAGCTTCCACCGCTTTGCGAATCGTGCGGAGAAACTTGTCCATGCCTTCGCCAAAGGCGGCAGAAATGGGGAGCACCGGCGTCTTGGGCACCCGGCGCTTGAACTTCTTGAGGTTCACCGCAGCGGCAGGTTCGTCCATTTTGTTCGCGACGACGAGGCGGGGCTTGGCGGCCAGGGCTTCGTCGTAGAGCGCGAGTTCCTGGAGTAATTGCGCGTGGTCGTCCCACGGCGTGCGACCGTCAGTGCCCGCCATGTCCACGAGCAAGACGAGAATTTTGCAACGCTCAATGTGGCGCAGGAAGGCGTGGCCGAGGCCGACATTGCGGTGTGCGCCTTCGATCAAGCCCGGCACGTCGCAGACGGTTATGCGGTGGAAATCGGGATACTCCAGGATGCCGATTTGCGGGTGCAGCGTGGTGAAAGGATACGGCGCGATCTTGGGACGGGCGCGCGAAATGGCGGCGAGCAGCGTGGACTTGCCGGCGTTCGGGTAGCCGACGAGACCGACTTCCGCCATGAGACGCAGTTCCAGCCGGAACTCGCTTTCCGCACCCGGTTCGCCGGGTTGCGCGAAGCGCGGCGTCTGCCGGCGGGCCGTGGCGAAGTTGCGATTGCCCAACCCGCCGCGACCGCCCTGGCACAGCACGAATTGCTGTCCGTCCGTCGTGAGATCGGCGACCAATTCCCCCTTGGGCACGGGCTTGCGGCCGGCGTGGTCGGCGGCCGTGTCCTTGCTCAAATCAATCTCCACCGCGCGGGCGTTGGCGGCGGCCTTGACGATCGGGCGACCGCTGAAGCTCGAAGGCACCACCTCGGTCTCGGCCTCCTCATCCCCGGTATGCGTGGGGAATTGGCTGCCGGTGGACTCGAGTTGCCACACCATCGTGCCGCAGGGGACTTTGATGACGAGATCCTTGCCCGCCGCGCCGTCGCAGCCCTTGCCCAAGCCGTGGCCGCCGTCGGCCGCCATGAGGCGGGGGTTGAAATACTGAGCGATCAGGTTGTTGAGATCATGATCCGCTTGCAGGATGACGCTGGCACCGCGCCCGCCGTTGCCGCCGCTGGGACCGCCCTTGGGAATGAATTTCTCGCGGTGAAAGGCAACACACCCGCGGCCGCCGTGGCCGGCGCGGGCAAAGATTTTGATTTCGTCAATGAACATGAATGTTGAGTCTGTTACCGTCTGCGGATGCGTTTAGCTGTCAGGTCGGACAACGTAGCGTCCGCGATGGTGGAAAAAGAAGCCGGGATCCGCCAGGCGGCTGGCGAAAATTTCCTGGTGGTCTTGGGGCGATTCCTGAAAATCACCCCACCAGCAGCCGTAAAGTTCCACCAATGGTTCCGTCGCCAGCAACCCGCGCACGAACGCTGCCAGCGACTCGTGGTTCGGCTGCGACCCCTCCTTGGGCACATAATCTGGCTCGGCGGCCATCCACTCCCCGGTCCACAAGCCTTGCTGGAACGTGGCGCTCCGAAATCCGCAGCCGCAGTTCGTATCCGCGCCCAGACAGGACACGCAGGGCAGGCTGAACCGGCAGCGCACCACCGCTTCTTGCTCCTTGGGCGGCGCGGTCCAGAAAGCCGGTTGCTTGTCCGACCACGGGATGCGGGGCGGCTCCGACCGGCTTCCCAGAAAGAGAACGAAGCACATGCTGCCAATAAAAAAGGCGAGGCTGTGCGCCTCGCCCGAAGTTATGCACGCCCCGCTTAAGTGGCGACGGCGGCCGGAGCGGCAGGCTTGGCGGGAGCGACCGGAGCCGCTGACACTACCGCAGTCGTCGTCGTGGTCGTGGCGACGATGTTGACGCGGCGGCCGGAGCGGTCGAACCGGACCTTGCCGTCCGTGAGGGCGAACAACGTCCAATCGCGTCCGATGCCGACGTTGATGCCGGCGACGAACTTGCTGCCCCGCTGGCGAACAATGATGCTGCCGGCGGTGACGGTTTCACTGCCGTAGGCTTTCACGCCGAGCCGTTTGCTGACGCTGTCGCGTCCGTTTCGGCAACTGCCTTGACCTTTCTTATGTGCCATAAGTTGAAGAGTTTAGAGTTTGATTTCTTTGATTTTCACGACCGTCAACTCCTGCCGGTGCCCCATCTTGCGGTGGTAGCCTTTGCGGCGGTTCATCTTGAAAGCGATGAGCTTGGGGCCGCGCTTGTGCTCGACCACATCGGCGACGACGCTCGCGCCGGCGACCGTGGGGGCACCCACGCTCACCTTGCCCTCGTTGTTGACGAGCAGGACGCGGTCGAAGGTGACCGGTTGTCCCGCTTCAACTTCGAGGCGCTCGATCTCGAGGGTGTCGCCCGAGTTGACACGATATTGTTTGCTGCCAGTTTCTAAGACGGCGTACATAAATCTATAAATCTATCCCCGCGAAGGGGCGGAAATATGGTCTGAAGGCGGAGCGACTGTCAAACTTTCATTTCAGATTTCTGGCGCACGGGGCGCAAATCAGGGCTTGCATATCCCGGTTTCAGCCCGGAAGGGCGAAAGAGAATAACCCAGCGTTTCAAGGCTGGGAACAGCGGTTTAATCTGGCGACAAGTCCCGACCGGGACGAAAGAAACGCTGTGTTGGGTCAGCATTTTTCTACCGTCCCTGGCGGGACTTAACCCCGGCTCTGCCACAGGCCCAGCGTTGAAACGCTGGGCTATTCTCGGTCGCCCTGCCGGGCTGGAAACGGCCCGGCAAGAAACTGAGCTGCGCCCCCGGCGCTCCCGGCGGGCATTTTTCGCTTGCCTGCGCCGCATGGCGGGAGCAGGATTCGTCGGTGCTTCCGGGCGTTTCTGGAAGCCAGATAACCAACGACAACAATAAAAAACAGCAAAGAACGGAAAATATGAAAAGCATAATGACAGTAAACAGAACGGTGCCCGTGAGGCTCGGAGTCTCCGCCACCCTTGGGCGCTGGCTGGCGGTGGCGTTGGTGGCGGGGTGTACCCTCGCCGCCCAGGCGCAGACCACGGCCAAAGCCACGGCCACCGTCGGGGGCGGCCGGGTGGTGGCCTACACGGTGACGGACGGCGGGGCGGGCTACACCGAGCCGCCGGTGGTGACGGTCTCGGGCGGCGGCGGCAGCGGGGCCACCGCCGAAGCGCTGGTGGACGCGGGCGTGGTGACGGCCATCTACCCGGTGACGACAGGCAGCGGCTACACCAGCACGCCGCAGGTGAACATCTCGGCACCGGTGTCGGAGCCGACGATCCTGAGCCTGCAAATGATCCCCCGCGTGACGCTCCACGGGTTGCCGGGAGACACGAACCAGATCGAGACGGCCAACTCGCTGGACGCGCCGGTCTGGGTGCCGCTGACGACGGTGGTGCTGACCAACGCCGTGCAAGAGTGGTATGACTTGATTTCGCCGCCCGGAGGTTGGCGGTTTTACCGGTCGGTGCTGATGGGTTCGGGGGGCCGGCCGACGCCGGGGCCGCGTTTTGTGTGGTTGCCGGCAGGGCAGTTTGTGATGGGCAGTCCGGCGACGGAGGTGGACCGGAGCAGCGATGAAGGTCCGCAGACGCGGGTGACGCTGAGCCGGGGCTTTTATCTGGGCCGGTATCCGGTGACGCAAGGGGAGTATCTCTCGGTGATTGGAAGCAATCCGAGCAGCTTCACGGGCGACACGAATCGTCCGGTGGAGATGGTGAACTGGACTGAGGCTACCAACTACTGTGCACAGTTGACGGCGCGGGAGCGGACGGCGGGGCGGCTGCCGGCGGGGTGGGCGTATCGGCTGCCGACGGAGGCGGAGTATGAGTATGCGAGCCGGGCGGGTTCGACGAACCGGTTCAGCTACGGGGATGATCCGGGCTACACGCAGTTGGGCAACTATGCCTGGTATTCTGCCAACAGCGGCGGTACCACGCACGCGGTCGGTGGGAAGCTGCCGAACGGGTGGGGCTTGTACGACACCAGTGGCAACGTCTGGGAGTGGTGCTCGGATTGGTATGGCACGTATCCCGGTGGGAATGTGACTGATCCTCAAGGCTCGATTTCAGGCTCGCGCCGGGTGTTCCGCGGCGGCAGTTGGGACGGTCCCGCGGATTACTGCCGGTCGGCGCAGCGGTACGACTACGACCCGTCGCTTCGGAACGACAGTATCGGGTTCCGCCTGGTCCTGGCCCCAGGTCAGTGAGCTACGGAGCAGCCAGAGCGGAGCAGTCGTGGCGAGTGAGCGGAGCGAGCGAAGACCGACGGCGGAGCGGGCGTGGAGTACGCCCGGCGCTCCCGCACTGGAAAAACGAAGCCCGCGCAGCGGTCGCGATTTTTTACCAAAAAGTCGCGACCGCCTTGGCGCTCCCGTCCGGCCCAACCCTGTAGGAGCCGACGTAAGGAGGCTGGGACCGCAGCGGTTCCC
>CAINDV010001264.1 GCA_903847485.1 uncultured Verrucomicrobiota bacterium | reverse complement strand
CGGTGTCACGCCTACCGGTAAGACTGCCGGGGCGTTGTTAGTCACGCTCAAAAGGCCGCAGTTGTCGTTGGTCGCCACTGGCACGCCCAGACTTACGCCCGTCGCATAGCACTGGCCCAGGTCAGTGGTCGTCGTGAGGTCAGCCGGGCCGGTAATCGTCGGCGCTTCGGTGTCCCTGACGGTCACGGTCTGAAGGCAAGTCGCCAGGTTGCCACTAAGGTCCACCGCGGTCCAAGTCACCGCCGTCACGCCCACCGGGAAGACTACCGGGGCGTTGTTAGTCACGGTGAGAAGGCCGCAGTTATCGTTGGTCGCCACTGGCACGCCCAGACTTACGCCCGTCGCATAGCACTGGCCCAGGTCATTGGTGGTCGTAAGATCGGCCGGGCCAGTGATCGTCGGGGCTTGGGTATCGTTCACCGTCACGGTGATGGTCTGCTCTGCGCTGGTGTCTGCCCCGCCGTTGGCCGTGCCGCCGTTGTCGTGAATCTTCACACTCACGGTGGCCACGCCGTTGGAATTGGTTGCCAGCGTGTAGGTCAAAGTGCCTTCCGAACTGACCGCCGGGGGCACCAAAAACAGCCCTTGGTGGTTGTTGGTCACAATGAAATCAACGGTCTGTGACGACTCATTGGTCGGACCGGGGCTGATAGTGGTGGCCCAGCCGCTCACGCTCTGTGCCCCGGCACAAGCCAACACGCTTTGATCCGAGCCTTTGGTAAAGCTGGGCGCGTCGTTCACCGGCGTCACCTGCACCGGCACCGGCACGGCGGTGGCCGAAGCGAGCGATCCATCCCATGCCCTCACCGTGAACGCGTTCAGGGTTCCGTTCGCATTGGTTGCTGGCGTCCAGATCAGGCTCTCGCCCGAACCCAGCAACGTCGTCCCCGGAACCACCGGCAATCCCCCCTTGGTCAGCGTCCCGCTGCTCACCGCTTCAATCCGGAACTGGAGACTGCCGCCGCTCACATCGTTGGTGCTCACCGTGGCCCGAATCGGAAGCGTGAACGTCGCGCCGGCAGCCGTCACTTGGGTGTTGGAAAGACTATTCCAAGTGTCGGCGGCGATGACTTGCGCCGCTGGCTTCCAGTGATATTCGCGCACCCATTCCAAGGCAAAGGTGTTCGACCGGTCAAACATTGCTGGGCTGTGCGTATTGAACAACAGAGCCTGCACTTCGTTGCTGGCCGTGCCCACCAAAACGGAATTGGTCCAGCCATTGGTAGCCCAATGGCCGGACATCGTTTGAATGCCATTGGGACAGTTCTTGATGGCCGCCCAAACAAGATCACCACCTATGTAATACTGTGAACCCGGACGATCTACCCCACCGTCAGAGTTGAGCAGGGCATGATTCACCCAAATCACGCCATAGTCACCATACCTGGCCGCAGCGTTCGTGGCCCAGGCTAGGGCGGTCTTGAGTTCGTTGGTCAACAGGCTGTAGGTCCAACAAGCGGGAATGCTGATAAACGCCAGCTTCAGCCCTGCGATGTTCTGAGTCCAAACACACGAGCCGTAATGCCCCGCCGTTATCGTCTCCGCCAGCGTCGGGTCTGACGACAGGAGCGGACCCAAGTGAGCACTAAAGTCAGTGTCGTTAGTGAAAAGTGTCTGAGGGGAGGAATAATAGTTCCAGTATTCGTGATTGCCCATGGTTACGACAACGCTAATTCCAGCCGCTCGCAACCGGGCGATCTGGTTCGTGGCTATCGCCCACTTATATTCCGTTGCCGCGTTAATGAGATCCCCGGGAATAACCACCACCTTCGTGTTGTTCGTGGCAGCCCGGCTCAAAAGCCAACTAATGGTGTTCGCCCACACCGCCGGATACGTGTCCGAGAACTGCGGGTCGGCGATTTGCACGATGGTGAAGGGCGGGGCAGACTGGAGACTGTCGCCGTCCACATCGTTGGTGTTCGACGCCGCCCCCAACGTGGCAAAACTGATCGTGAATGCCGTGTCCTCCGTCGCCCCCGGCAAGGGGTTCACCGTGGTTAGCGTCGGTGCGTCGTTGACGTTGGTGATGGTGATCGTCACCGTCGCCACCACCGAGGTCAACGCACCGTCATTAACCGAGAAGGTGAAGCGCGCCTCACCTGTGAAGTTAGTCGCCGGCAGGTAAGTCAGGTCGGGTGCCGTCCCGGTCAAAGTCCCGCTCGCCGGCTGGGTCAGGACGGTGAAGTTAGTCACCGGCCCGTCCACGTCCGAACCTGTCAGCGTGATCGCCAGCGCGGTATCTTCCGCGTTGGTTAGGCTCTGGCTGAAGGCCACCGGCGCGTCGTTGACGTTGGTGATGGTAATCGTCACCGTCGCCACCGCCGAGGTCAACGACCCGTCACTGATCGTGAAGGTGAAGCGCACCTCACCTGTGAAGTTAGTCGCCGGCGTGTGAGTCAGGTGGGGTGCCGTCCCGGTCAATGTCCCGCTCGCCGGCTGGGTCAGGACGGTGAAGTTAGTCACCGGCCCGTCCACGTCCGAACCTGTCAGCGTGATCGCCAGCGCGGTATCTTCCGCGTTGGTCAGGCTTTGGCTGAAGGCCACCGGGTAGTCGTTGACCGAACTAACAGTGATGGTGACTGTTGCCGGGGGGCTGTCCACAGTTCCGTCGTTGACCTTGTAGGTGAAGTTGTCCGGGCCGTTATAGTTGGCGGCGGGCGTATAGACGATGCTGTTGGTGTCCCGGTTGGGATTACCGGAGACGCAGGTGAAGTTGTTGTTGGGTTCCCCTAAGCTGCCGTGGCTTGGATAGCTGAAAATGCTGAAGGTTAACTCACACGTTTCCGCGTCAGAACCGCTCAAGGTGATCGTCTTGGCCGTGTCCTCATTGGTAGTGTCCGAGACGGAATTCGCGACCGGCGCGTCGTTCACCGCCGTGACGGTGATGCCACGCGCCTGCGGGTTGCTGTCCGCAGTGCCGTCATTCAGTTTGAAGGAAACTGTTCGGGTAGTGACAGACGGATTGTCACTGGTGTTGACGTACGTCATACTCCTCAGTGCCGCCTGGTAGTTGGCCACGCTGCTGGAGCCGCTGAGGGTCAACACTCCCGTGCTGGCGTTGTAGTTGGTCGTAATACTGGCGGGAGGACTGGCGCTCATGGACAAGACGTCTTGCCCGCTGGCAAAGCCTGAAGTGATGCTCGCCGTGCCGCTAACGAGGTTGGCGCTGTCGGCGTCGCTTACCGTCAGGGTCGAAGTGATGGGCGTCGCCGCCTGATTCTCCGTGTAACTCAAGGCTCCGCTTTCAATGTTCGCCAGCACCGGTGCCTGAGTGGCTAACCCGTAGATCCAGCGAATGCCATCAAGGTCGCCAGTTGCCAGATTCCGTTTCAACAGACCATTACCACCAAACCCATACATGATTTTGCCGTTGTCGTTGACCCCGTCGCCGATGCTGCCATAAAGATCGCGAAGGCTCAACCAATGTCCCAACTCATGTACCGCGATCGTTTGCACGTCCATCTGGGATCCCGATGGTGCCCCACTCGTGTCCCAAAAGAAATTGAGATCGTTGAACATGATATCGCACTCCAGGAGAGTCATGGTTGAAGTGTTGAACCACATGGTGGCCTCCGCTATGGTCGAAGAACCTAGGGTAGTACCCCACATGACCTCGTTGATTGAGTTACCGGACTTGGTCGTGGCAGTCGTAGCGCCACCGTAGCTGAAAGCAAACTTCGCCCCGGCGTTGTTCCAGGTTGTTCCCGCGCTTTGGAAAGCGGCGCCTTCCCCGGTGCAGTCTGCACAGTTCTCATTGACGACGTAGGTCATGATTGGAAATGTTCCAGGCCATTTGTACTGCCCATATCCGAAAGGGACGATGAAGGGGTAGCCGGCGCTGGTGGCACCGGCGGTAGTCACCGTCACTGGTCCGCTGCCGGCGGAGCCGGGATAGCCACTGACTGTTCCCACAGGCACAATGCATGTGATTGAAGTATCCGACCAGGAAGTGACTGTCGCAGGAATGGTGGGCTGTCCGCTTCTGTAGTAAAAGTTTGCGGTGCTACTGCCCTGCGTGGCACCGAAGTTGGAGCCAGTGATGGTCACCGCAGTGGCTGTGCCCGCTGAGGCGGTGGAAGGAGAGAGCGACGTGATCACTGGTGCCGGCGGGGGGGGATCCCCCCCGTACTTCTCAATGACAAGGTCATCCAGAAATGGACCTCTATTGGAAGTATGAACATCATCGGCCTCGCAGTAGAACCTGATGTAAACAGCCGCCTGGCTGCACAGATTTCCAATCGTGGGTACCGTCTTCAGATCGAAAGTCACCTGTTGGAAACTCCCATTGTTTCCATTGCCCGTCTGATAACCGTACCAGTTCAATCCATCTGTTGATGCCTGCCAAACTATTTTGTCACCGGCACCAAGATCGTAATTGAGCCAGAACGTCATCCGCGCATCCGTGGCCCCGACGAGGCTAAAAGGCCCATAAACCATCGAACTCATTATTGGTGGTGCCGGTGACGGATTCGCCGTGCCAAGATAGAAATAATTCGGATCCCATACCGAAGCGTGGGGCCATCCGCCTTTCGAACCTGCATGGAAACGAGCCGTCTCGGTGGCCCAAGTAATACCCACTCCTCCGGAGGTGTAGTTGTAGGTGCAGGTCCATCCGTTTGGCCACGCGCCCTCAAAATCTTCGGACTTGATGGTAGTCCACGCCAAGGGGGGAGGATCATTCAAAGGTGGCTCACTGCGAAGGATAACTGGTTTCTGTTCTGCTGGTTGGGGTGGATTCCCTTTCTGGGCGGGACTGGTGGTTAGTTCTCTGACTGGCTCATTTTGCCGAACTGTGTCCACCGCCGGCTGAATAAGCCCCCGTTTCGGAGTGCCGGCGGCGTCTGCGACTGCCGCGAGAAACTGGTTCACCTCCGTGACGCCCGATTCACCGTATGCTTTCCCATGGACAACCGGGGATTTGCTGTAGATCCCCACGGCTGGCCGCAAGTTCTTGTTCAGAAATAGAATGACTTCCTCGCCGACTGTAAGGGGTTGGGATTCACTCACTTGCTCCATGATTTGACCGACCGTTCCGCCGGGCCATTCCACGACGATGCTTTGGCCCCCGCCGCCCTTCCAGTAGCCGAGGCATTCCACCGTCGCATACGTGTAGATGTGTCTGCCGCGGGCGTCTTCAACCCATTGGGCCGACGCGGCCACAATCTTCCCGTGGACGATTGTATCAGAGAGTTTCACTGTCTCAGCCAACGTCGCCAAACGGTGTGTCGCGTTCGCCTGGAGGGGCAGCAGCAAAAGCAGACTCGCCTGCAGGAAAAGGACGTTGGTCAGAAGGGTGCGGCACGACCTGACCTGGCGTGGCCGCCGGCGACCAAAGGGCAGCGGAGCCGCGCTGAGTCGGGCAAGAGTTTCCTGCGCAAACGAGCGGCGGCACGGCGCAGATGGTACCGCCACCCATGCCTGGTCTGAATACGGGATTATGGGTTCAGTGTTCATAGGTCATCCTATCTCCGCGGGTAAGTATGCGTTCCTATTGCTTGTTCTTGTCTGGCTGCTGTTCAGTTCGGAAATGAAACCGGGGGTGGCTGGAAGATTCGAGAAGCAGCTCGCGGGGCATCCACCGCCTGGGCGCGGCTTGGGCGTACGGCGGAAGCCAACCAGAGCGCGACCCACCGTGGGCGGCGTTAGGCCAGCGGCTCCAGCTCTGACCAAGCCCGCGCAAGGCCCTACGGCGCTAAGCACCGCCCCGCCCTCAAGCCTTGGCCAACAGGCCCAAGACAGCGCGGCACTTAAGCACAATCTCAGCGAGCATATGGTTCTCGTGGGAGTCATCTTGTCAACCACGGGGCGAAGTGTGAGCGAAAACCTGGCACTTGTGAACGCCATATATTCGCCATTGCTGGGCGTTAATTTCGCACGCCCCCCCGTTGATTCGCAGCAACGCGCGGAATATAGGAGTCTGCCTGAACTTCGCGCAAGTTTGCTCGGGATGGCTCAAGACCAAATCAGCCAGCTTCTTGGGAGTCGAATCGATCCCTTGTCGTCCACTCAAATCCAGACGAGCACTCCTACCGCGAGCTCGGTCGTCGCCGGTGCCGGTGCCGTTCGTGCGCGGGCGGCCCAAGGAGTATGATCCCGAGACACTGCGCCCCCGCCCAAGGCTATCGGGCGGGCGGCGCTCGGCCGAGACGCCGCTACGGGGACCGGGTTCAGGGAAAGAATTGGCCTGGCTTGATGCACCTTGAATCGCCTTGATTGGGTTTGACCGGACAACGGTTTGGCAATGGGTTCGTTTGGTAAAAGTGGTGGCCTCGCTGCCTTGCTGCCTACCGGTGGGCGGAGCGGCTGGCCGGGGTGGGCGCCGGCGTTTCCAAAGGTCGGATTCAGTCGGATTAAGCCGGATTGAACCAGCGCGGGTGGTGCGCCAAGCCCGGAGGCAGCCGGGTGCTCAAAGGCGCTGGAGCCGGCGTAAGGCAGCTTGGGAATCGCTGAAAAACAAGCCTCCTTACGTCGGCTCCTACAGGGTTTGAGAGAGCTTCGGCGGACAGAAATCTGGTTCGCGACCCTCCGCAGATCAGACGGAGTTGCTTTTGCGTCACGGCCATCGGCGGGGACTATAGTAGACGTCCTAGTGAAGTTTACATTTG
>CAINDV010001263.1 GCA_903847485.1 uncultured Verrucomicrobiota bacterium | reverse complement strand
TGGTGCTGGCTCCAGGTCAGCCATAAGTGCCAACAGCTAAGGGTCTCGGCCATAAATACCTCGCCAAAGAGGCTCGCTCCAAACCCTGTAGGAGCCGACGTAAGGAGGCTTGGTTGTCAGCGCCTCCAATCCTCCTTACGTCGGCTCCTACAGGGTTTGGAGCGAGCCTCTTTGGCGAGTTATTTATGGCCGAGTCCCTTAGGCGGTCGGGGTCAAAAAGAGAACTGCTGACGACCAACGGCTCGAAAGGCCGCGGCTCTGCCTTACCGCGCCAGCGTGTCAGGAGCGGGGTGCCAAATCCTCATCCCCGGCGCTGTCCGCTCCATCCATGCCGCCGCCGTCGAGATCAATCAGGATGTCGCGCGGCTCGGCACCTTTGTTGGGTCCGACGATGCCACGGTTCTCCAGTTCGTCCATTATGCGGGCGGCACGGCCGTAACCGAGCTTGAGCCGGCGTTGGAGCAGGGAGACGCTGGCCTTCTGTTCGCTGCGGATAACTTCGATGCACTGTTCGAGCAATACCTCGTCCTCGTTGCAGACGGTTTCATTCTCGAAGTCGCTGACTGGCTTGGAGAGTTGCTGGTGGATTTCCAGTTCGTAGCTCGGCTTGGCCTGCTTGGCGATGAAGTCCACGATGTCTTGGAGTTCCTTGTCGGTGATGAGCGCGCCCTGGGCACGGGTGAGCTTGGCCGAGCCGGGCGGCAGGTAGAGCATATCGCCTTTGCCCAAGAGTTTGTCGGCACCCATTGCGTCGAGAATGGTCCGGGAATCCACGCGGCTGGCGACTTGGAAGGCGATGCGGGCAGGGATGTTCGCCTTGATGACGCCGGTGATGACATCCACCGAAGGCCGCTGCGTGGCGACGATGACGTGGATGCCGGCGGCGCGAGCCATTTGCGTGATGCGGGCGATGGCCATCTCGACATCGGCGGGCGCGACTAACATCAGGTCCGCGAGTTCGTCAATGATGACCACGATGTAACTAAGTCGCTCGGGGATGATCATGTCGTCATCGCGCGGGACCACAATTTGTTCATCCACCTCGACCGCGAACCCATCGGTGCCGGCCTCGCCCTTTTCCTTCTTCGCCATGAGTGGCAGCTCCAGTTCCTGGGCGGGCAGCGGCTTGCCCAGGGGGCGCTCATTGAAGGATTTGATGTTGCGCACGCCGACCTTGGCGAAGATCTGGTAGCGTTTTTCCATTTCGTTGACGACCCAGCGTAGCGCGAGGATGACTTTCTTCGGATCGGTAACGACGGGAACGACGAGGTGCGGGAGGGCGTTGTATTGCTGTAGCTCGACGACCTTCGGATCAATCATCACGAAGCGGAGTTGCTCGGGCGTGAAGCGGTAGAGCAGCGAGGCGACGATGGAATTGATGCAGACGGATTTGCCGGAGCCGGTGCTGCCGGCGATGAGGATGTGCGGCATCTCGGAAAGGTCGGAGATAATCGGATGACCATACACGTCTTTGCCAAGGCAGAGCGGGATGCGGGCCTTGGTGGTGCGCCATTCCTCGGACTCCAGCAGGTCGCGCATGATGACCTTGGTCTTGATGAGGTTGGGCACCTCGATGCCGACGGAGGATTTGCCGGGCACTGGCGCGAGGATGTGGATGCGCTCGGCTTTTAGGGCGGCGGTGATGTTGTTGGTGAGGGCGGTGATGCGCTCCAGCTTCACGCCGGGCGAAGGGTGCAGCTCATAGCGGGTGATGGTGGGGCCTTTGGTGATGTCGCCGAGTGAAACCTCAATCTCGAATTGGGCGAGCGTCTGCTGCATGAGGCGGGCGTTGGCGAGCAATTCTTCCTTCGATTCGGTGGGCCGGACGGTGGTGTCGGGCAACGCGAGCAAGTCCAGTGGCGGAAGCTGGTAATTCCCGATGATCGGCACCTGGGCGACGGTCAGCGGCTTTTTCTTCAACGGTTTCCGCAGCGCGCCGGAGCGGTCGAGGATGCGCGGATCGGGTGGCGGTGCGGGCGCGGCGGCTGCTTCCACTGGCGAAGGGGGAGCGGAGGCGGGCCGGCCGACTGGCGTCATGGGTTTGCCCAGAATGTCCGCGCTGGCAGCGGCGGCGCGGACTTCATTGGCAGGGATGATTTCGACCACCTCCACCGGCTCGGCTTCGCGCGCCGGCACTGCTGCTGCTGCTGCGGCTTTCTTAGCCCGGGCGAGGCCCTCCTTGGAAAGCTGCGGCACGCTGAGGTCGCGGACCTGCGGCTCCTGTAGCGGCTGACCGTCAATGCCGAGACCGGACTTTTGCACCTCCTCTTCGAGTTGCTGCTTCTTTTTCTCCAGCTCGCGGGCCTTGCGCTCCAGGTCGCGCTCCTCGGGCGAAAGTCCGGCCGTGGATTTCGTCTTCCGGCCCTGCCAGGCGGCGAGCGCATCGGTGACGCGGAAATTCGTCAGGAAGAGCAGGCTGATGAGCAGCAGCGCGGCATAGACGATGGCCGCGCCCGGCTCGCCGAGCATCCAGAAGCCATAGTCGAAGAGCGCCTTGCCGGCCCAGCCGCCGGCGCTCGGGGCATTCAATCGAATGCGACAGGCGTCCATGAACTTGACGGTGTTGAGCAGGTAGCACAGGCCGTCGAGTCCGAGCAACAGCACGGCGCTCCAGAGGAGGCTCCACCAAGGGCGTTCGCGCAAGTGAGCCGGGAAGTGGGCCAGCGCCGCCAGGCCGAAGGCGAGGAGCAGCACCGGCATGGCATAGGCGCCGACGCCGAATAGGAAGAAGGACGCATAGGCCAGCCACGCGCCGAACGGGCCGATCCAGTTGGCGGCGGGGTGGTTGGGCGGATTCTTGATGAACGCCAGGTCATAGCGGTCAAAAGAAATCTGCGCCGCCAACAACAGCAGCGCCGCCACGAGCAGGGCGAAGCCGATCAGTTCGCCCAAGCCGTGGTTTGATTCGGGATTTTCCTTCCGGGACATGGGCGGAGCTTAAAACCGGGAGCCGGGAGTTCAAAGGGTAAAGTGGCGTGGTGCCGGCAGCCGGTTGGTCGCGTCGGCCACCATCGCCACTCAGATAAACGCAAGGCTCGCGCCGTCCCGCGAACCAGTCGTGGTGGGCTGGCCCCGCCGCCGATGCCTCAAGCCCGCGTCGCCCTCGCCTTGATAGCACCACCAGACGCGCTGGCTCTGGCGGTAGCTCAATCCCAGCATGTCCGCTGCTTGCGCCAGCGTCAGTTCCTGGCGTTTCATGCCCACCATGATTGTCAACCGATCCCGTTCCTGCCGGCTCCTGGTCAATGTCGCCATGTGGTGGCCGGGTTGGTACCGCCGCCCCGCCAAAGGGGACATTCTCATGGAGTTCCGACCGCCAGCACAAACAATTTGTCAGCAGCAGTTCTCATCTTGACGCTTTCAGCGGCGAGGGGCGAAAAGTCCGAAGTCCGAAGTCCGAAGTCCGAAGTCCGAAAGAAATCCGAAGGGTGCCTCACATGCACTAAATCGCTGGCCAACAAGGTCGGGAAACCACTCACTGGCTCGTTGTGCCCCTTGCTCTGGCGGCCGCATCTGGGCACGATTTCGGCTTTCG
>CAINDV010001262.1 GCA_903847485.1 uncultured Verrucomicrobiota bacterium | reverse complement strand
GGGAACCGGGGAGACGGGGGGCGGCATCGTGGCAGGGTTTGCGAAATGTCTGCCGCCCATCTCGGGGCCGCCGTTGTGGGCAAAGACCTCGCTCACCTCTCCGATCACGCCGTCCCGATAGGCCTCGACTGACTGACGAATCGAATTGGTCGCATGTCCCTGATTGCCCATCTGGGTGACCACCTTGTAGTGCTCCCTGGCTTTCACCAACGTCCTGGCCTGCCAGACATTGTGCGTCAGCGGCTTCTGGGTGTAAACGTGGATGCCGCGTTCCATGGCCGCGAGGGTGGCGGGAAAGTGCGTGTGATCGGGCGTGGAGACGACCACCGCGTCAATCTCCTTGTGCATCTTGTCGAGCATCACGCGGAAGTCGTCGAAGAAGGGCTGGGTGGTTCGCCAGTTCTTCATGTTTTCCGCGCATTGGTTGCGGTCCACATCGCAGAAGGCGACGAGATTCTCCTCGCTGCACCCCTGCTCGTAGGGCTGTTGGGCGATCCAGCCGCCGGAACCGATGAAGGCGATGTTCAGTTTGCCGTTGGCGGACTTGCCGGGCTTGGCGATGGCGAAGTGCGGAATCGCCGTGCTGGCGGCGAGTCCGGCGACCGTGCGGAGAAAGGTTCTGCGTCTCATAATGGGTGTTGTGTGACGTGATGGCATTGTGGATTATGGCTAGGTCAGACTTTGGCTACTTGGCATTTGCGTCGGGCGTAATCAACTTCGGGTAGTGCCGTCGGATGAGTGACTGCTCCTCGGAGGTCAATTCCGTGAGTGGAATCGGCTGGTCTTGCGGACGGATGCCTTTTTGGTTGATGCGGTTGATGAGGCTCCAGTTGCGGGAGTGTTTGCCGGGTTCGGGTTCGGCCGGTTCCTTGGCCGGGAGATCGTAGCGGGTGAAATCAATCACCCTTGGCGTGCCGTTCTCCTTCCAGTTGCTCAAGAGGGCGAGGCGGAAATCCCGGTTCATGAACCAGCGGATTTCCTTGTCGGCTTCCGAGGCGCGGATGCCGCTGCCGCGGTGGACAAATTGATAGTCGAGCTTGTCGTTGTTCTTGAAACGCGCTCGCCAGAGTTCACCGAACTCTCCCTGGGTGATGAGTCTGGCGTCGGGCCAGCGTTTGCGGATTTCGGTGAGCCAGAGGTACAGTCCTTCCATGCCGTTGCGGCCGCCGTAACCGTAAATCTTGCGGCCCTCGACCAGGCACATCTCCCAGCCGCAGGTCACCCAGGCGAAGCCGTTGCGCGCGAAGCCGTCGTCGAAATGGGCGGCGGTGGTGGCGAGCATCGCCTTCAGCCCCCGCTCGGTGCCCATGTCGAGCAGCGTCTCGATGGGTCCGACGCCCTGGCGGCTGCGCCAGTGCTCGCCATTGACAGTGCGCGCGCCGGGAATCCGGGCGCAGAGGAAGTCCACGGTCCAACCGTCGAGGTTGACGCAATCAATGAAGTCGTCCTGGCGGCGGGCGGGTTTGCAGAAGTGCTCGCGCGACGGGTAGTACGGGTAGCAGATGGAGCCGTCGCCGTCGCCGTTGTCCACGGCGTATTGGCTCCAGATGTTGCCCTGACAGACGTGGATGCCTTCCTTTTCGGCGAGATAGCGGAGGTTTTCGGCGGCGAGGAATCCGGCGACCACGCTTTTCGGACGGTAGCCGTCGCCGACGATTTCGGAAACCCGCTTGAGGCCGTCGTGGAGGTCGCGGTTCACCTGCTCGCGAGCGTTGTACATGTTGGCGAAGTAGGCGCCAGGGATGAAAGTGATCTCGTCGCCGAACTTCTTTTGATAGGACACGACGAGACGGCGCAGATCGCGGTAGGTCTCGCGTTCGTCTTGGAGCGCAAGCCAACTGAACGCCCAAGTGATGCGCGCGCCGGGCCAAGCCTCAGCGATGGCCTCACGGAAGATGCGGGCCTCGCGCGGCGAATGGATGCTCGATTCATCCGCGCCCTCGACTTTGTCGCGCGTCACCTCGATCTGGTTGACCCGCACAACGGTGTTGAAGGTGAGGAAGCGGTTGCCGAGTAATTGCAGGCCGCCCTCAGCTCGTGAAACCGCCCTGCCAGCCTTAGCATCAGTCGAAGAATCTCCGGGCGTGATCACCCGAACCGGCCCGAACAATCCCGACTTCATCAACGGCGGAATCTCGGTGTAAACCGGCCGCGTCTTGCCGCGCGGAACACGGCCATAATTGCTATCGGAGGTCGGATCGGTTTGAATCCGGTCGAGGTTGCTGCGCGTGGAACGGCGCGACTCGGGCAGCAGCGAATCGGCGTTCAAGCGGTTGGCCCAGAGATTGGCCACCCGAATCTCCAACTGGTTTGCGCCGGCACGGGCGACCCCGGAAATCTCGATCCGATAGGGCGGCAGCCACGCCAGCCCCAACCGCTTGCCATTGAGCGTGACTTCCGCGATCTCGG
>CAINDV010001261.1 GCA_903847485.1 uncultured Verrucomicrobiota bacterium | reverse complement strand
CGCGGCGATGAAAACCACCATCCTCAAGACCACCGCCTCGGCGCACCACGAGCACGCGCCGGCGCTCGCCTCGTTGCTCACTTGGAATTTCCAACTGTTCTCAAAAACCATAATAACAATCTAAACCGCGCGTAGTATAACTCGAGCACGGCGACCAGCGAGTACAATCATTTCACGGGGACGATGGATACGATCGGCGACTTCATCATTGGTGGCAACGCAGGCCGCGCCGTGGCGCGGTTTTACGCGGGCAGCATTTGGGTGGGCGGAACGCTGCGGCTGGGCTCGTATTTGTATTCCACGAACGCTTCCTCGACGAACGCGGTTTTGAAATTGATCGGTGGCGGCGGCAGGTTCACGCAGCTACCCAATCTTGAGATCGGCCCAGGCGGCACGTTGGCGTTTGAGTTCAACGGTAGCAATTCGTTGAAAACGATGAACGTCACAAGCAACGTCACGCTGCTTCCGGGCGCGGCGCTCACGGTGGACGGCACGGGCTACTCCGGCGGCGTCACCAACAAGACGCTCATCCAGGGAGCAAAGCTCACCGGCACGTTCAGCAAGATCAATTTCACCAACTTTCCGGCGTCGCTCGCGCCAAATGTTGTCCATGCGAACGGTAAGGTGACGCTGCTGATCAACGAGAACACTACCCTGCCGACGATCCCCGCCGGGTTGCGGTTGGTCGCTCCCGCGCAATACAGCTTTGGTTGTGCGCCGGGCACTGAAGGCTCGGTGTTGTTCACCGAATATCCCTCGCAGCAACTCCGGCGGTGGAAGACCAACGGTCAGGTGGAAGTGGTCGCGAGCGGTATTCCCGGCCCATTCAACGTCGCCTCTGACAGCAGCGGCAATGTGTTCATCGGCCTCGAACTGGGCGACGTGGGTAACCCGAGCAAGATTCTCCGCATCGCTGCCAACGGCAGTCAGAGCTATATCGTCACCAACATCACGCGCCCACGGCAGCTTGCCACGGATGCGGTCGGCAATGTCTATTTCGCTACTGAATCGCCACCGCGCATCCGTCGCTGGAACAAACTCTCCGGAACCGTGGACATTCTCGGCATGGACAACATCGCCGTGAATCCCGAAGGAGTGGCCGTGGCGGCGGACGGAACGGTTTATTTCAACAGCTATGGCAACCCGGAAGCCGGCATCGCGGGAACGCTCCACAAGATCTCCACTAACGGCACAATCACCATTCTGATGTCCGCCCTGTCCACTGGTCGCGGTCGCGGCATCGCGCTCGATGAGCCGAATGGGTGCCTCTACATTTGCAGTGAAGCCGACATGGAGGATCACGGAAATTCCGGCAAACTCATCCGCTACCAAATTTCCGACGGAACCTGGACGAATGTGCTTTATGGCCTGGATTACCCGCAGTTTCCCTGCAAGGGCATAGATGGACGGATCTATTTTTCCCTTGCTCGCGAAGATTGGCTGGCGGCTTACAATCCGGCCGCGTCTACTATCGAAGGTGCTTGGCCCGGCGCGAGCAATGTGATGGCAGGCGTAAGCGGCGGCACGTGGGGACCAGGCCAGCCCGGCACCCGGTTGAAATTAGAAGTCGGCGGATCGCTGGTATTCGACGGCAACGTGCAAGCGACGGTTAACGGTGGAACGGTTCACGGTTGGTTGCGTATTCCGGCGAACCAATTCACGTTGAGCACCAACCAACTTACGGGCCTTAATGGCCGGATCTTTCAGCCGAATCCGAACAGCGGCATTTACGAACTACCCGCGATCACCTACGCAGCGAACGCTGGATCATGTCTGGTTTCCGCGCTCGCGTTGCGGGAACACACGGGCGTTCGCTGGCCGATGGCGAATCCGGGCACGACCAACGAAACCCCTGCGGCGGCCTTTGCCGAAGCGCCCACCGACTTCCTGATCTACTTCGCCTGGAACACGAACGACCGCGCGGCGGCGGTGCTGTCGCCGTCCTGCAACGAACCGGGCGGCGCGCTGAAAATCCTCAAAGGCAGCGGATTGGGCTGGCATTACAGCGACAACTCCTGGGTGCCTGCGGGCCAGACGTGGTTGAACGGTGGCAACTACCATGCCGCCGATCCCTCCGTCTGGGCGGAGTTGGAACTGGGCGCATTCTCCGGCAAGTCGAAGTACATTTACGTGGCGTGGCATGTGAACGGTTCCTTCCGTCCCCACGCGACACACTACACGGTTTATGACTTTGTCGCAGACAAGCTAACGGTGCTCGTGGATCAGACGAAACACGCCGACGGCATCAACCACGGCAACGATACGTTTTCAGGCTGGCGCTTGCTCGGAAACGGAAAGATCAACCTTACGCCCAGCACGCGTTTGTGGGTGTTCCTCGATTTGTCCGTGGCGGTCAACGAATTCCTCCAGAGCGATGCCGTGCTGCTTTCGGATTATCCCATCGTTGACAACACCGCGCCTGGAGCAACCAACAACTTCGATTTGAACCCGCCGCTTTCGGTGCCGAGTTCCGGCCCGACGGGCGTGGGACATCACTGGGGCATGCAGGGCTTGGGCGGGCAATACACCACCACCGCGAACCACTCGGCTGAAATCCGCTTCGAGCGGAGCGCTTTTGCCGACGCGCCGATCGGCTATTACAACGTCGAAGTTTCCTGGACGTATTTCGGAAGCGATGGGTCGAACGTCACGAATGCTCGCTACTCCCTCAACGGCACGCAACTGCCCGGTGCCATCAATCAAAACCGCGCGGCAACAAATCAAGGTGGCTTCTTCGATGCCGGCAATTCACTCGGCTCATGGTCTGGATTTTATCGTCTGAGTGAGCCTTGCTATTTTGCAGTTACAAATTCCATTGTGGTTCAGATTAATTACGATTCGTCCCTATACGCAGGCAGGCTGGTTGCGGACATGGTTCGGTTCCTGCCGCTCGGCAGCGGCGAGGATGCCGACTCGGATGGCCTTCCTGACTGGTGGATGATGGAAAACTTTGGTCATCGCACTGCCCGAGCCGGAGATTTGTCTAAGCCAGGTGACGCACCTGGCGGAGACGAAATCGCAAATCTAGTGAAGTATGCGCTTGGCCTCAACGCGTTCACTTATGGCACGCAGGGGCGGTTGATATCCGGTACAACATCCATCACGAATCAGTTGTTCCTGTCGGTCACATACACGCGACCCGAACCCCCACCAGCTGGTTTAACTTACGCGGTCGAACTATCGCCGTCACTTTTCTCCTCCATGTGGACAACGAACGGTACGATTGTATTCGGCAATGCAGCGACCAACGGCCTCCGCACGATAACTACGCGGGACAAGGAACCTGGCGGTGCCGCTCCGCAAAGATTCATGCGCTTCAAACTGGCCCAACCGTGATGCCAGGGAATTGGGCACAGTTCAACACCTGAGGATGTCTGGGCAAGGATTTTCTTGGGGGCGGCACATGGGTCAGGCGGTGACGGCGTTGGGGCTTTTGCGATGGGCCAGTTGGCGCAGATAGGCCGCCTCGTCGTAGGG
>CAINDV010001260.1 GCA_903847485.1 uncultured Verrucomicrobiota bacterium | reverse complement strand
GGTTGGGCGGGAGTAAGAGCGGGGTATCGCGGTCAATTGCAATCAAGCGGGCAGCCATGGCTAGATCAGACGCCGGGCGTGCGCGCCGGTTCAAACAAAATGCAAGAAACCTGCGGTTTCTAAGTCCGACAGGCTCCTAGGCATGCTGGTAGAGCGTTTCCTTGCTCACACACGAACGGCCCTCCACCGGGTGCGGTCGCCCATCATCTCTGGCGTCCAGCCCGCTTGGAACCGCGCCTCGGCTTCGGCCCGCAACGCATCCGTGAAGCGCCGGGGGGCGGGGGCGCTTGGCTTGTGCCTGCGCCTGCTCGTGCGCTGTTTTGGCCGGCAGCCACGCCGCCCCAGGTTGCGCACGAACTCTCGAGATCTGCTGCTCGTAGCTCGCCCCCAGTCGCCGCCCCACCTCCCTCAGTCCTTCGCCTTCTTGACGCTAACGGCAGATAGACATACGCTCTTCCTCGGTCACGCGCTGGCAGGTCACTTCGTTCTTTTAGCCTGGTTATGGAAGAACGTAGCTGACCGCGCGACCTTCTTAAATAACAGGTGTTACAATAGCCGGTTGCACGCGGGACTCGAAAGCCGGCCGCGCCAGGCCAGACCACCCCGCAGAGCCGACTTGCGCTGCGGGCCTTTCATGGCCAGACTTAGGCGCTCACATTGATGGCTAAATGGTATCAAGTAATACGGTTGCAGGACACGAACCGGAGGGCGAAGGCGCTCCGGCGGGCATTGCTTTGTACACTGTGGCTCATGTTGCTGGCACCCCTAGTAGCCGGCGCGGCCAGTTTGACCGCCAAGCTGGAGACAGACACACTGCGCTTGGGCGAAAGCACGACGCTGCAGCTCGTCTTTGAGGGCGGAGACCCCGGAGGCTCGCCGCAATTGCCCGCCATTCCGGGCGTGCGCACAACCTATGCGGGGTACAGTGCTTCTGCGCAGATGAGTTGGGGCAACGGGCCGAACAGTTCGACCGTCACCCACAGCTACACGCTCACCCCGACGCAGGCGGGGGAAATCACGATTCCCGGTCTGCGCGTAACGATCGGCGGGCAGGCGGTGTCCAGTCAGCCATTGAAGCTCACGGTCCTCAAGCCCGACGCCCCGGCTCCGGACGCACAGTCGCAGCAAGTCGCCTTCCTGCGGCTGCTTGTGCCCAAGAAGCAGGTCTATGTAGGGGAGGCATTCCAGGCGGAGTTGCAGCTCTATCTGCGGGATGTGGTCCAGGATGCCAGCGACTTTCAGATTACCACCACCCCGGCCGACGGGCTGATTCTTGGGAAAAATGCCCAAGGCCAGCCAAGTCAGACGCGCGTCGGCAATGTGGTTTTCACGATGGTTCCCTTCCAACTGGCGCTGACAACAGTGAAGACCGGCATGGTGTCGCTCGGACCCATCACCGCCACCGTCGCGGTGCGATTGCCGGTCAGCGGAGGCAATCGCGATCCTCTTGGGTTCTTCGGCATGTTCAACCAAGCGCGCAGACAGCAGATGGCCCTCGCGTCAGAGGAAGTGAAAGTCGAGTGCCTTCCCCTGCCCTCTCAAGATCGGCCCGCCGACTTCAGTGGCGCGGTCGGGAGCTTCACGCTGAACTTCACCGCCGGTCCGACTAACGTGGCGGTGGGTGATCCTATCACGGTGCGGGTGCAGGTCAGCGGACGCGGCCCTATTGAGTTGCTACCGGTGCCGAGTCAGGCCGCCTGGCGGGAATTCAAGACTTATCCGCCGACCACGAAAGTAGAGTTCACCGATCCGCTGGGACAGCAAGGGACGAAGCATTTTGAACAGGTGGTCGTGCCCCAGAACGCGGAGATCAAAGTCTTGCCGGGATTTGCTTTTAGTTATTTCGACCCGACGACTCGCAGCTACCGGACGCTCCAGCAACCGGCCGTGGCATTGACTGTAAGTCCGGCTGGCTCGACGCCGCCCCCGTCAGTCGCGGCGTTGCCCGGCACCAAGGCTCAAGAGCCACCCGTGCGCCAAGACATCGTGCCCATCAAACAACGGCTTGGCCCGCTGAGACTGGTTGGTCCGCCGCTGGCGAAGGAGCCGTGGTTTCTGGCCTTGCAGGCGGTGCCAGCACTCGCGTGGCTGGGGGTGCTGGGTTGGCGCCGGCGCAGTGAGGCGTTGGCTAACAATCCGCGCCGACGACGGCAACAGCAGGTCGCTCAAATCGTTCGGGACGGCGTGCGGGAACTAAGTTCGCTGGCTAACCAGAAGCAAGAGGAGGCTTTCTTTGCGGCCCTCGTTCGTTTGCTCCAGGAACAACTCGGTGAACGACTTGACCTGCCCGCGTCCGCCATCACTGAGGCGGTGATTGAGGAACGGCTGCGCCCGCGCCCGGTGCCGGAGGCCACACTCACGGCACTGCATGAGTTGTTTCAGCGGTGCAACCAGGCCCGCTACGCGCCGGTGAAGGATCCGCAGGAGTTGAGTGACTTGAGTTCCGAAGCCGCGCGGGTGTTGAAGGAACTGGCGGCACTGGAGTTATGATGACTTGGTTTTTCCAGGCGGTTTCATTCTATCTGCGCTCGCTCGCCAGCATGGCCTTGGTGCTCGCGGGGATATCCGCGACCGCCAGTGCCGCAGAGTTGGCTGCAGCAGGCGCGAACTTCGAGGCGGCCAACAAGCTTTACGAGCAAGGTAAGTTTGCCGCCGCCGCCACCGCGTATGAAGCGCTGGCACTAACTCATTCGCTGAAGGTTTCGCCCGCGCTACTGTTCAATCTGGGCAATGCCCACTTCAAGGCCGGCTCCACTGGGCGTGCCATCGTCGCTTACCGGTCGGCGGGCGCGCTCTCGCCCCGCGATCCCGACGTGCGCGCCAATCTTCAGTTCGCGCGGAACCAAGTCGAAGGCCCCACGCTGCGCCCTTCCGGCGGACAGCGCTGGCTACAGTTACTGACGGTGAACGAATGGACCGGCGTGGCGATGGCGAGTTTCTGGTCGTGCTTCTTACTTCTGGCCGCGGGCGAGGCACGTCCGGCCTGGAAGCGCCGGCTGCGGACTTACTCCCTGATGGCAGGCGGGGCCACCGCGCTGTTGACCGTTTGCCTGGTGCTGGCGTTACAGAGCGTGGCCGCGCCCATGGCCGTCGTGGTGGCCCGCGAGGCAGTAGTCCGCAATGGCCCATTGGATGAATCACCGAGCGCGTTCACCGTCCACGACGGCGCGGAGTTGCGCGTGCGCGACACTAAAGACGACTGGCTCCAAGTGACGGACGGCCAGCAGCGCCTCGGTTGGATCAAGCGCTCGTCGGTGCTCACCTCCGGCGTAGCGGCGGCACCGGCGACAGGGTTATTGAAGAACTAATACCATTTACCAAAGAGAATCGTTTGAATCCTACGAACGCCCCTCACCCCGTCCCTCTCCACATAGGATGGGGAGAGGGTGGCCGAAGGCCGGGTGAGGGGTTGGCCGTTCAATCCACCGGTTGTCATTGGTAAGTGGTATAACAGCCGGCCCATTCCGGTGTTTCCTCTCTCATGCCTATTTCCTGCTTCCTTACCGTGAACCTTGGTTCGGATCTCTGCGCTCTTCGTGTCTCGGCGGTTGCACTAAGCCCCGCTTTACCGCCGAGACACGCAGCACGCGGAGGGTTGGGGTTGGTGATCGCGGCCCTGATGCTCGGCATGGCTGGCGGCGCGTTGAGCCAAACGAATGACCAACCCGCCACTGCCAAGCCGGGCGTGCAGATCACCGCGCATACTAACCGTCTGCGCGTCGAGATCAACGGCCAACTCTTCACGGAATACTACTTCACCAATGTCCCACGGCCGTTCTGTTATCCGCTGCTGGGGCCGGGCGGATTGCCCATGACGCGCAACTATCCGATGCAATCACCGGAAGGCGAGGAGCACGATCACCTTCACCACCGCTCCTTCTGGTTCGGTCATGGCTTGGTCAACGGACAGAATTTCTGGACCGAGCAGGACGCCTTTGGCCGGCAAGTGCATCAACAGTTCACGGCCATAGAGTCAGGCGCGGATTGCGGAGTTATCAAATCAGAAAACCACTGGGTCGCCGGCGATGGCCAGTTGATTTGCACGGATGACCGGGTGCTGCGCATTTATGCCCGGCCGGACCATGAGCGGGTGTTCGACTTTGAAATCACGCTGCACGCCGGCGCTAAGCCGCTGCTGCTCGGCGACACTAAGGAAGGCATGTTCGCCATCCGGATTGCCGAGTCCATGCGCCTTACCAAACCCGCGGCGAAAGGGGCCAAGAAAGGCGAGCCGGGCGAGGGTCACATCGTCAACAGCGAGGGCGTCCGAGATGCGGCCGCCTGGGGCAAACGCGCCGCCTGGGTGGACTATGTCGGGCCGGTCGCGGGTAAGTCCGTCGGTGTTGCGATCTTCGACCATCCCACTAACCCGCATCATCCACCTTGGTGGCACGCACGGGATTACGGTCTGCTCGCCGCCAATCCGGTGGGCCAGCACGATTTTGAAAACCTGCCTGACCACGAGGCGGGCAACTTAGTCATCCCAGCCGGCCAGCACGCGACCTTCCGCTATCGCATCTATCTGCACGAAGGCGACGCGACGCAGGCCAGAGTGGCCGAGCGGTTTAACGACTACGCACTTACGCCGAAGTAACTCCGCTCCGGCAACGCCGCCGCTTAGAGCGTGTATGGAAACGCCTGGCGTGGTAGGGCGAGGCTTCTGCCGAGCCTCAACGACAGCGGTAATGAGCCTACCGGACAGCT
>CAINDV010001259.1 GCA_903847485.1 uncultured Verrucomicrobiota bacterium | reverse complement strand
GAAAAATACTCATCGGCGCTCTCGAACTGGCTCAGGTGCGGCAAGGTGATGCGGTCCAGGCTCGGGCTGTAGGCGGGTTGGGCCGTCAAGGTGTGGACGATTTCCGGCTTGTCCGGCATGACGTCAAACATCTGCTCGGCGACCTGTAGCCGGGCCTCGGGCCGGGGTGGAAGGTCGTCCGCGGGCCGGGCGACGCCTTCGACCTCGTCGAAGTTGAACACGGCGCTGACAAACGGCGTGCAGGGCGCGCCGTCCTCCTTGCCGGTCTGCTCCGCCCGTTGGGCGAGTTCCTCGGGGGTCCGCCATTTCCAGAAATGACCGGGGTGGCGCGCTCGCCTTTGCGGACATGGCCGCCAAGGCGCTGGGCCTCCCGGAAGGTCATCCAGTAGCGGGAAGTGTATTACGTACTGCCCAGCATACTTAGCCCGTGAGGAATGGCTAAATTGATACGCCTTTCGCCGCACCGCCAAGCCAGTCTCTGTTTCTGCTGCGGCGAGGCGACGGTCCCGACGACCACCTTAAACCCTCCCGCTTCCATCGCGTTTTCAGTGGTGGCCATAGGTGAGACTGCCCGCCTTCAGGTTTCGCCAACCGCAAACAATTCTTGCGCCACCGGCGCGAATGGGACCGCAGTGGATTGTGACGCCGCCAGTTCTCCGACCGTGGGCACGTGGGGTTTGGCCAATGGCAGCGCGCCTCTCTTCAGCAATTCGCGGTTGCCTTGGGGCGCGTCGTCGCTGGTGCGCACAAGCACCGGGCACCACGCCGCTTTCAGCGCCTCCACCGCGCCAGCCCAGGTGCCGCCTTTCTCATGTTCACTGCTTACCACTAGCGCTAATTCGGCCAAGCCGTAGATGACCTTGTTCCGGCCCATCGCCAGGCCGACGGAGAAGCCCGCCGTGGGCGCGTAGGGCGTGACGAGCACCACGCGTCGGTCGAGGAGCAACTGCCGCATTTCTGGTGTGCGGATGGTGCGCTCAAGACTGTCTGCCAGGACGCCCACAGACTTGCCGCCCGCGTCAAGCGCCGCGTTCATCGCTAGGAGGTCGGTGCCGCGTGCGCCACCGGAGACGATGGCTAAGCCTTCGCTGACAGCTTCGCGTGCGAATTCCTGGGCAAAGGCCGCGCCCGCCGGATCGATGTTCCGTGAGCCAACCACAGCCACATTGCGGCCGGAGAGCAACGTCCGCTCGCCGGCGCCAAAGATCACCGTGGGTGCCTGGTGTTTGAGTGTTTCCCGGAGCCTGGTCGGATAGCTCTTATCCACGCGGGTCGAGACCCAAAGCCCGCGCGAGAACAGGCTGTCAAGTTCGATGGCCACCCGGCCGCTCCGGCCGAGCAACCGGGCAATCCGCTCAGCCTCGTCCGGCGCGAGTCGCAAATCCCGAGCCAGCGCTACTGCGCTCTGGCCGGCGAGGGCGCCCGGGCGCTGCAAGGACGAGGCGTGAATTTTCCGCGCTAGTTGGTTCCACTCGGAGAGCGTGAAAGGCCCTGGCACGTCGGGTGGCGCCGGTGAGGCGGTGCCGAACGCGGAACAGAGCAGCAGCATCGCCAGTCCGTCGTCGCTGAGAAGGTCGTGTGTGTTCATGTGATTGGTAGCCGCTGCGCACTCACCCGCCGCGAGGCGAAGCTTTCGCCAGCGCGAACGGGTACACCGGCCCGCTGCCGTGTTGCCGTAGCATGACGGCCAGCAGGGTCAAGGTCCACCCGGAATCCACCACGTCATCCACGAGCAGCAGCGGGCCGGGCGGCACCGCGCCGGCCAGGATGAACGCGCCGAGCAAGTTGCGCACTTGCTGGACGCTGTTCTGCATTTCCTTCTGCGGCGGCGTGGGGCACGCCTTGCGCAACACGGGCGCGCATGGCAAACCGAGCCGCGTTGCCAGACGGTGGGCGAAATCGTGCATCAATTCCGGGCGGTTCAACGACGGCACGCCACAGACCCACGCGGGGGCCGGGGCGGGCTGCCATTGCTCGCGGATGAGCCGCGCCGCCGCCGCCACCAACTCATCGGCGAAGCGGCCGGTTTCGTACTTGCCGCGTGCGATGGTCGGTCCCCAGCCGGCATCGCCGTAGATGCACAGGACGCGGCCTGCCTGTGGCCGTAAGTCGGCGGGGATGGTGGTCTTGGGTTCGCCGCTCCGGCTCGCTTCGACGGCTGACGGCCAAAGTTGTTGCAACTGCGCCAGCGCGGGCTTGGGCCAGCGTTCGCGCGGTTCCAGCACCAAGGCGTCGCCGCGGAGGAAAGCCACGGCCTCCAGAACCAGCTCGCGCGGCGGCACCCGGCGTGGGAAGTGGGGGGAGCAATTCAT
>CAINDV010001258.1 GCA_903847485.1 uncultured Verrucomicrobiota bacterium | reverse complement strand
GGGGGCTGATTCGCGTGCGCGACGCGGTGCGACGCTGCCTGCGTTCGCAGGTCGAAGTCAGCGACGAGAGCGAGGTCGAAACTGCCCGGCAACAACTCAATCACACCTACGACCGATTCGTGGCCCGGCACGGGGCGATCTCCGAACGCGCCAACACGTCCGCCTTTCGCGGCGACCCTGATCTGCCGCTGCTGTTGTCGTTGGAGCAATACGATGAAGAAACGAAGCGCGCTACCAAGGCCGCCATCTTCCGCGAGCGCACCATCCAGAAACAGCGGCCGGTGCCCCAGGTCAGCACCCCGCAGGAAGCGTTGATGGTCACGCTCAACGAGCGCGGCGGCGTGGACATCGGGCACCTGGTCCGGCCGCTACTTCAGCGGTCTATTCCCCCACCGCCCACAGCGTGAACTTCCCCGGAAAACCCTTCATCGCCACACCCTCCTGCCGCTCCCACTTCAACCCCTTGTGCTTCCCCGCCCCCAGCCGGTCAATATCCTCCTTCGCCCGCTCGCTCAACCAGATTTCCGCGGCCTGGACGGCTCCGGCCACGCGGGCGGCGAAGTTCACCGTGCCGCCGAACACATCCCCTTCCTCCACGCGCATCGGCCCGATGTGGATGCCGGCGCTGATTTGCAACTGCGAATGGCCGGTGTTCTCCTGCAACGCTCGCGTGTAGTCCAGAGCCGAGCCCGCGCACTTGAACGCCGCCATGAAGCTGTCGCCGATGGTCTTGATCTCCCGGCCTTGGAATTGCCCGATCAGCCGCCGGCTCTGGGCAAAGTGCGCCCGCCGGACTTCGTTCATCGCCTCATCCCGGATTTCCTCGCCCAGCGCCGTCGAGCCGACGACATCGGTGAACACAATCGCCAGCGTGACCTGCGCGCCGCCGGCCCAGTCCTGGAAACTCTTGGTGCTCGTCTCGCCTTTGGCCGACACGACGAATGCCTCGAAATCTCCGTCGGATGCATCGCGTAGTTTGGACCTACCGGTTTGCAGTTGGTTTGTGTGACCAAGCCGTTCGACAGTGGTGAGCAATCGGCGGATTCCGAGCAGCGCCAATGCCGACCCACAGAAGATGCTCGCTATGCCTACGTTCTGCGATCTGAAGGTGTTGCCAAATAGGTTTGGTTCCGCATCCCCCCACGACGAGCGCAGGCATACCAGCACTATGCCAGCAACAACAAGAGCAAAGCCCAACACCGTGATTGCGATCAGAATGCTCTTGAGGATAGGGAGGACGACATGGGATGGATGTCCGGGGGGTGCTTGGGCCTCGCAAGAAACCGCAGGCTTCTTCATTGCCGTTGATGCTCTGTCGTTATCGTTTTCTTCGACGGCATCGGCTTGTTTTACAACTTCACTAGGCACGGTATCGCTGGTTAGCGGTTGCTTCGTAGCCTCGACCTTCCTTAGGTCGACGCGGAGGCTGCAAATGACTACTCCCAACTTCCTTTTCTGGACCTCCTTGTTCAGATGCCTGAGCAGGCTCTTCTCAATAAACTCCTTGCTCGTCCGGGCCCTCGATACGGCGATGCAAAATCCACGGTGAAGAAGGCCGTCGTAGTCCTCAATTCCCATCCTCTTGGCATCTTCAGGGGAGCGAATCTCTACCTCGCCCAAGAATTCCTCTTTTTCGCCTGAGAGGTATTCGCCTTGCGTTCCGAGCTTTCCTTGGGTGAGCCGCTCCTTGAAGCCAACTAGATTCCGGTCTTCGGAGTAGATTTTGATTTTGGCGGCGTCGAGTTCCATTTCAAACACAAAGAACTTGGTTGGGAGCGGAGGGAGTTCGGTCACTGCGAAACCTCCGAGCGCAACGCTTTCAAGGATCTTGTCGACGATTTGGGCTTGTCCCTTGGTGATCCGGATTACCTTGTTGTACTTCCATGCGTAGGGACTGATAGGCGCACCCTCCATGTGCATCGGAACCTTTAGGCTGACTCCCGCTCGATCACGGGTGAATCCCCGGAATCGCTTGCCATTCACGCATGCGTCAAAGGTGTGGAGTTTCATTTGCGCTTACTAGGCAGTGCCGCGCTATTGGCCGGATCGCGAAACAGCACGGTGCTGCGCTCCAGCCCCACCCAGTCCGATCCCAGCGCCGCCGGCGACAGGCAGAGCACCAGCGTGCGCGCCGTCTCCAGCCCGCGCTCGATGGCCAGGTAAATGTCGTCCCCTCGGCTGGATGACCCATTCATCGAACCACACGCGCAGCCCCGCCGCCCGCAGCCGTTCCGCCAACCGCCGCACCCGCGGCTTGTCCGCCTGATTGTGGCTCAGGAAAACATCGTATTGAAATTCCGCGCTCATGGTTTGCCGGTCGTGTCCGTGATTGGAGGATAGCCGCCCGCAACTGAGGGCTGCAAGCCCGGCCTGTGATAGCCTGGGGTGTAGCGCGACAGCGCGAAGCCCCAGGTATCGGTCCACCAACAATTCCATCCCGCCATGTAAGGGCGGAACGTTGTGCGGCAATTGGCGGGGCGGGCCGTTACGGCCTTTCAGGCCTTGGGTCGTTATTGGGGGGCCGTTTACCCGGCCCTTCAGGCCGGGCTATCACATTGCGAGCCTTCGGTTCTGAGAACATCGCGAACCTTGGTGCTAAACCCAATGTGAACGCCTATGTTGGCGAGAGATTTGGACACTACGGAGTGGTTGGCGAACTGGCGAGCGTGGTTGGCGGACTGGCAAGCGTAGCTGGCGAACTTTCGAGCATGGCTGGCTGGCTGGCTTGCGAGCATGGCTGGCGGACGGGCGAGCGTGGTTGGCGGAGTGGTGAGCATGGCTGGCGGACTTGACGGCGAGCGTTGAGGTTGACAGTAAGGTTCGAGGCTTCCGGGGACCGTGCCTTTCAAACAGCCCTCACCTTCAACCGATCCCCGCCCCGCTGTTGTTGACGGAGTTGTAATGCCGTTAATCCCATCCAAGCCGCCTCCTGCTCCTAAAGGTAACCAAATCATCCGCCCTTCCAGCCGCCGCCCCTTGGCCGTCTTCGACGCCAGCCACGGCCAGCCGAACTGGGCACAAACCGGCTTCGCATCACGGGAGATGCACACCAGCTTTGTCGGCGTCATGGAGACCCTCTGCCGGCTCGGCTGCCTTTGCGCCCCCACGACCGAACAACCCCTGGCCAAGTCTCTCGCGCGGGCGAAAGTGCTCGTGGTGCCTCCGCCCACCGGTTGCTACAGCGCCCGGCGTCACTGCTGGCAGCCGCTGGCCAGCTCCCTCTTCGATGCCCAGGAAATCGCCGACCTGCTAGGCTTCCTGCGGGAAGGCGGACGGCTCTTCCTCTCCGCTTACCGTTTCGGCGATTCGTTCACCAATGCGAATCTGCGGGAACTCATCAGCCCGCTG
>CAINDV010001257.1 GCA_903847485.1 uncultured Verrucomicrobiota bacterium | reverse complement strand
TAGCCCGGAGCCGCCGGCCATCTGGCGCCGGGCGAGTTCGTATTGCGGATGGCTCGGCAGAAACGGATAGCGCACCTGCCGCACGCCGGGGCGCTGCTCCAGCCAGGCGGCGAGCGCGAGGGCGTTGGCGCAATGGCGCTCCATGCGGAGGGCGAGCGTGCGTTGCCCGCGAGTGGTGAGCCAGGCGTCGAAAGGCGACGGTTGCAAGCCCAGCGCCTTTTGGGCGAAGAGCATCTTCTCCTGCCAGGCGGGGTCGTCAGTGGCGACGATGCCGCCGAGGCAATCGCTGTGGCCGTTGACGTATTTCGTGGTGGAAGCCAGCGAGAGCGTCGCGCCCAGAGCGAGCGGACGTTGCAGGAACGGCGAGGCGAAGGTGTTGTCCACCACCACCGGAACGCCAGTCTCGGCGGCGACGGCGCTGAGGCCCGCGAGATCAAGCACCTTCAACAGCGGATTCGTGGGGCTTTCGAGCCAAACCAGCGCCGGACGCTGGCGCCGGATTTCGTCCCAGTTCGCCGGTTGGCTGAGGTCTAGGTAGCTGGCGCGCAGGCCGAACTTGCCAAAAACCTGGCCCAGCAACCGGTAAGTGCAGCCATAGACGTTCTCTTCCGCGAGGACCAGATCGCCGCTTTTCAGCGTGGAAAGCACGGCGGTGATCGCAGAGACGCCGCTGGCGAAACAAGTGGCGAACCGCGCGCCTTCCAGCGCCGCGACGCTTTCCTGGAGCAGGCGGAAGTTGGGATTGCCCGAGCGGGTGTAGTCGAAGCCGTCGGCGTTTCCATTCTCGAAAGTCGAGGTCATGTACACCGGCGGCATGACCGCGCCGGTGTTGCCGGCGAAGCCCCGGCCCAAGTGAACAGCGCGGGTGGTAAAGCCCTTTGGATGGTCGGTTTTTATCATCGTAAAATAAGCAGAGTGCCCGGAGGAGCCGGCCACGTCGCGCACGAAAGGTAGTCGGGCAGCGCCGCGGAATCGAACGGAGTTTTCACCCCGCTCGGCGCTTAGCGGCGCGGCCGGCGGGCGGCGGACTGTTGCCGATGACCCCGCTGCGACCGCGTGCCGCGAAGAAGCGCGAACTTTCACAAATGAGCTTGCCCTTCAGTTGCCCGCTCGCATAATGTGCCCCCGCCTGCACGCGGTTTCCAAGGCCAGTTGGGGCCGGCATATGCAGATACTTGGCGGAGATTGCGGGCGGTCAAGCGTGATGGAGATGGGGAGGTGGCAGTTATTGGTAGGATACTCAAGTGGCCAACGAGGGCAGACTGTAAATCTGCCGGCTTACGCCTTCGAAGGTTCGAATCCTTCTCCTACCACCACTTTTGCTGGGGAAATCGAGGAAAACGGGCTTGCCGCACGGATTCCGTACAGGTTTTGCCCTCCCCACCGGCTCCAGTCTCAGAACTCCTGACCCGAGGAAATAGCGTGGGTCGCCCGGTGAGGGCACCGGGCCTACAGAACCGCGTCTTTGCTGTAGGCCGGATCCCCTGACCCGGCGCACTTGGACTCACCTCGTTTCCTTGCCTGTCGGAATTCGTGCTCACGGCTCAGGAGTTCTGAGCCTGGTTTCGCCTTCCATCGGCGGCCGTCACTGAAGCTGTGGGGAAGCTTACGGAGAGGCACGGCTTGGCCATTTGCCGAAGGACGCGGGGAGCCAACGCGGCGGCTATTTGGCGGGCGCGGCGGACTGGGCTTTCGGGGCGGCTTGGGCGGCTTGCTCGCGGGCGTCGCGGACTTGCTGGATTTCCAGCAGGGCGTCCCAGGCAGCGAGGCGGACCCAGGGGCGCGAGTCGAGGCGGAGGGCCATGACTTGGTCGTAGGTGGCTTGGGTGAGATTCGTGCGATTGGCCAGCACCAGGCCCGCCGTCTGCCGCCGTCTGCCGCCAACCGCTCAGGTTGTCTTGGAGCATTTGGAGCAACCGCTCGTCGGTCCAGTCCGGGCGCTGCTGGCCTAGCCTGCCCAACACCTCCGCTGCCCTCTCATTGACATTCTGGTTGCTCTCCTTGAGCGACGCCAACAGATCCTCCACGACGAGCGCGTCACCCTGGCCCGACTGAACCAAAACCGCGGCTGCGCGCACGCGGACATGCGAGTTGCTGTCCTTGAGCAAGGCCAACAGCGTATCAACTACCTGCGCGTTTCCTTGGCCCAACTGAACCAAGACCGCCGCCGCGCTTTGGCGCACGAACGGGTTGCTGCCCTTCAGCAAGACCAAGAGCGTCTCCACGGCGGACTTGTCGCCCAGTCCCAACTGAACCAAAACCGCCTCCGCCCTCATACGGACAAACGGGTTATTGTCCTTGAGTAAGGCCAACAGCGCTTCCACTACGGGCGCGTCGCCCAGTCCCAACTGAACCAACGCTCCTGCCGCGCCCTGGCGAACATACGAGCCACAGATCGGATCACTGTCCTTGAGCAAGGCCAACAGTCCCTCCACCACCGGCGTGTCCGCCTGGCCCAATTGACCCAACGCGTCCGCCGCGCTCTGGCGGACAGAACATTCGCTGTCTTTGAGCGCGAACAATAGCCCGTTTACCACGGACACATCGCCCCGCCCCAACCCGCCTAGCACCACCGCCGCAACCTGGCGTGCATTCTTGTCGCTGTCCTTGAGCAAGGCCAACAGCCCGTTCAGGATAGGAGCGCTCCCCTGGCGCAACTGAGACAAACTGATCGCCGCGCCCAAGCGGACGCCCGTGTTGCTGTCCTCAAGCAAGGCCAAAAGCCCGCCTACGACAAGCGCGTCTCCCTGGCCCAATTTTCCCAGCGCCATCGCCGCGCTCCGGCTAGCGTGCTTGTCGTTGCCCTTGAGCAAGGCAAACAGATCCTCGACCATCGGCGCGTTTCCCTTACCCAACTGACTCAACGCTTCCGCCGCCCATGTGCTAACATGATAATTGCTGTCTTTAATCAAGGACAACAACCCCGCCACGACGGGCGCGTTCGTGTTCCCCAACTGAGCCAATACCGCTGCTCCGCGCAGGCGTTCAGCCGCGTTTGTGGATTGGAGACAGAGCAACAGCGGGGACAGGAGGGACTCGTCCTTCCGTGCAAACAAAGCAGCCACTGCCACATTAGCAGTGTCAACTTCTCCAAGTTCTCCGAAGAAACCACCTTGGATCGAGGTGACTAGGTTGACGTACGAACCCGGCTGTGGGTCTGAAATGAATGATAGGCGTGCGGCGTTGAACCTGGAGAGCAGGTTGGTCATTGGCCGCCAGTCCTGGGGACGGGCGAACCGGAGAGGGAAACCATGTAACACCGCGTTCCTGGCTTCGTAGTCCGTCACTTCGTCCATCCGGAATCCTGTAGTAACGTAAAAGCCGAACGGATTGAACCGCCGGGTGACGTAGAGTTCCTCCTCCTGACCCTGGTATTGAGTGGGCGCGAGTCGGACTTCGAGGGAGAGGAAATTCCAGAGCGCCAAGCCAGCCAGGACGAGGGCCGGGACGACGCCGAAGCCCCAGACTATGGCCCGGTTCCGTCGGCGCAGCCGGGCCTCGAAGCGCTCCAGCCAGGCGGCGACTCCCTTCACCAGGTAGTCGTGCCGGAACTCATACCAAGGCTGCTTGGCGCATTGCTCCTCGCGCAAAACGCCGACCGCGGTGAGGTTCTTCAGCAGCGCCTTGAGCTTCTCCCGGTCCCGGAGGCGCAGGATTTCCGCCAGGTCATCAATCGAGCGCAGGCGCTTGGTGAGGTCGGCGGTCATCAGCACCCGGAAGAGCTTCCGCATTAGGCCATACTCGGAGCGCGGAATCTGCTGGAGCGACTCGTCAAGCTGCCGCCGGATGATGGCCGCCGCGCCGCCGAGTCCGCCGCCTTGTTGGTCGCCGCCATAAAGCTTCTGGGTGACCGGTTGGCCCTTCGCCGGCCGCTTTTCCCACAGCTTGTGGCAGACGATCTGGAGCGTGATCGGCAACACGCCGATGTCGGTCGCGTCCGGGAGCGCGGCCTTCAGGCCGCTTCCGGGTTCGGTGGCTTCCGGCTTCCACTCCGCAGAGGCGGCGCCATTCGAGTTTGGCGCTGAAGCGGCGTGAACGCCGCGCTCCGTGGCCTTCTCGCGTTCGAGCGCCTTGAGGTCGCGGATGATTTGCTCCGGCAGGCCCGGCTCGAATTCCAGCCCGCATATCCTCGCCGGCTCGACGATGGCGCGCAGTGCGGCGGCGTCATCGAGCGGGCGGAGTTGGATATTGGCGTTGTTGTGGAAGATGGAGGGGATTTCCTCCCGAAACTCGTTAAGGTTTACGAAGTAGTCGTCGCGCAGGGAGAGGACGAGATAGACCGGCAGGCTGGTGTCGAACTTGATCCGGGCGATTTGCTGGATGAACGCGCGGCGCACCTCTGGCTTGTCGCGCCAGACGATGAAGAACTCCTCGAACTGGTCGAGGAAGAGGACGAGCGGCTTGGGCGCGGGCTGGCCGTCCTTCGGCGCGTAGGCCGCCCGCATGCCGGCGACGAGGTCGGTGTCATCCTTGAGCGCAGCAAAGCACTCGGGGAGTTTCTTTTCTTCCTGCTGCTTGCGGAGTTGCCGCTTGATGGCTAGGTCCGGCGCGCAGTCCAGGCGGATGGTGGCGGTGGCGAAGCCGCGCTCTTCGAGCTTGGGGCGGACGCCGGCATTGATGAGCGAGCTTTTGCCGGAGCCAGAGGGCGCAAACAGCACCAGCAGGCGCGTAGAAAGCACCTCACCCACCGTCCGCAGTACCTCTTCTTCACGGCCGAAGAACAGGTCGCGGTCGGCAAAGGTGTAGTAGTCGAAGAGCTTGTAAGGCGCACGCGGTGCCTCGGAGGCGGGCTTCATGGCGTGGAGCCTCCTGGCGCTGCCGGCGGGGTTTTCGCGATGCCGAGTTGGGGGATTTCGAGATTGAACTCTTGGGCGAGAGTGCGGGCGAACTCGGTCAGATCGCAGTCAATCAGCTTCACCTTGCGCTCCGCCCAGAACTCGCGCTGGAAGTCGCTGGGATTCTTCAGCAGGGCGTAGGATTTCAAATCCACGGCCGCGTCGCGGTAATTCGCCAGCACGCCTTCCCAGATGACGCGGAAATCCCAGTCCTCCAAGCTGTAGCCGAGGAACAGCAGGTTGAACTCCGGGATGACCGTCTTGCGAAAAAACTCCGGCATGCCGCGATCGGGGTCGTTCAGGTTGGCGAGGTAGCGGATGTAGTCGGTCTGCGTGATGACCATGCTGCGCGGTTGCTCGACCGTGCCGTGCATCTTGTGCAAGGCGATGCTCGGCGGCTTGCTGAGCATGCTGCCACGGAAATGGGCGGTCTTGGGGTTCTGGAGGTCGTAGAAGTGCTTGGTCAGGTCGCGGCTGTAGCGGTTCAACTCTGTTTCGAGGAGTTCGTCGTAGTTGGAAGTCAGCGCAAAGCGGATTTGGTGGAGCTGGGCCAGCGCCGTGTGGATGGGGCGGGGCTGCGGGACCGAGCGGATTTCGTCCTTGATGATTTTTTCCAACTCTTCACGGCGGCCACTCTTGCGGAACACGAAATACTCCGCCACGCGGGCAAGATCTTAAGTGGAGCCGTTGCGGTAATCGCAGGCGGCGGCGATCTTTTTGCCCAGTTCGCCGCCCAAAAGAATGCCCGAAACCTCGCCATCTTTACCCAAATAGCCTGCCGAGGCACCCGCACCCAGGAAGGGCAGGCACCGCTCGGCCTTGATGGCTTCGATGATTGGTTTGAGTTCCAAGCACATGCTCGGTGCGCGGGGAGTCGCCGCAGCGGACGGAACCGGACTTTACCCACACGAGTAAAGCCGCCGGGAGCCGGTGGTTCAAGGGGAAAGTTGACCGCTGGCAGGACTGGCCCAGCGGCCGGCGCTGCGCAATGGGGCGGCAACGCCGGTCGGGGTGCCCGCGCATTCCCACTGACCACGCCGCCGGTTACTTGCGGGAGCGGAAGTTGGGTTCAACCGGGAAGTGCGCTCCTGGGATGTCATTCCGTGTTATAGCAACCACTTAGCCGTATCTATTCAGTAGCCAGGTAGGGCGACGCTCCTGCGGAGCCTTGCTGGGATGGCGAATCAGGCATCTGACCACCGCCGTTTTAGCTTCACCTGTCAGTGACTGTGGCGGCCCGATCCAACTGCGGAGGAACCCTTGTCCAGCGCGGCTCGGCAGGAGCCTCGCCATACCGGCTACTGCATCGTTACGGCTTAGTCCAGTCGCATGCCCACCGGCACTTTGCGCGACGGGGCAGGTGTCCTGGAGGGAAAGTGCGGCATTGCGAAGGGCGGTCTGCCGGCAAGATGCCGGCCGCACCTGGTCAGGTATCCCGGTGGAAGTGCGGTATCGCGAAGGGGGAGGGCGCTTGATCGGCATCGGGTTGCGGCTGGGTCAGGCGCCCCTTGGCTTGCTCGTGCCGGGCCAACGCCGTTTGGAGCGCCGACACCATGGGGGCCATTTCCGTGGTCGTCAGTTCCAAGGTGCGCCGCAGGCTGGAGCAGACGCTGTCGGTGGCCTGTTCCAACTGCTGTTGACGCTCTTCCGCCGCCGCCAGCTTGGCCAGCGCTTCACTCGAATCCGACTTGGCTTGCGTGGACTGGGCCTGCCACAAATCGCGCTCCTGGCGCAAGGTTTCCAACACCACGCGCGCCGACGCCAGTTCCCGGCTGATCTCCTTCGTGGTCACGGCCGACGCCTGGGCCTCGTTCTCCGCGCGCGTCCGCCGCTGTAATTCTTGCTGTAATTCCCCCGCCAGCCGCTGCCGTTCAGCTTCGTGACCTTCCTGCTCCCGCTGGCTGGTGGCCAAAGCTCTCGCCCGCTCGGCGAACCGTATCTCCGACGCTTCGGCGGCCTGCCGCCACTCGGTTTCGCGCTGGCGATAAGCGGCCAACTCTTGCTCCAGCTCCTGGCAGTGGGCCGCGACTTTGGTGCCTTCGCGTTCCGCTTGGGCGGCGGCGGTGGCGCTGGCTTCCGCCTGCGTACGAGCCTCCTCGCCGCGTGCTTTCCAGGCATCACGCTCGTGCTGAAGGGTGGTCAGCACCATGCGCGCGCCGGCTATTTCCCGGCTGACCTCCGCCGTGGTCGCGGCCAACGCCCGGGCCTCGTACTCCGCGCGCGTCCGCCCCTGCAACTGCTGCTGCAATTCCTCCGCGAGCCGTTGCACCTCGGCTTCGTGGCCTTCCTGCGCTCGCTGGCTGGCGGCCAAAGCTCTCGCCTGCTCGGCGAGCCGGGCCTCCGACTCCGCGACCGCCTGCCGCCACTCGATTTCCCGTTGACGGTAAGTGGCTAACTCTTGTTCTAGCGCCTGGCAATGCACCGTTACCGTGGTGCATTCGCGTTCCCATCGGGCGGCGGCGGCGACGCTGGCCTCGGCCTCTGTGCGTGCTTGTTCGCCGTGCGTTTTCCAGCCATCGCGCTCGTGCTGAAGCGTGGCCAGCGCCATGCGCGACGCCGCCATTTCCCGGATGGCTTCCTCGGTCGCCTGGCTCATGGCTTTGACTTCCTGCTGGCTGCGCAACAGGCGTTCGCGGGCGAAATTGAGTTCCGCCGTCAGCCCCTGCGCCAATTCAGCGCGGTCTTTCACTTGTTCCTGCGCCGCGGCCAGTTGGGCCTGAAGCTCCGCCAGGTTGCCCGTCAGCGAAGCGACCCGCCCGCGCAACTCGGTGGCCGTTTGCCGGGCCTGGCTGATAGACATGGTCTGGTCGTCGAGACGGCGGCGGTAATCCTCCAGCTCGGACTGCGCGGCTTCCAGCCCTTGCGCGGGAACTCTGGCTTGGGAGCGCTCAAACTCCACCCGGGCGACCGCTGCGGCGCGCTGGACCTCCGCTTCAGCGAGGGCTGCGCGCAGTTGAGCGACTTGGGCAGCGAGTGCCTGGGCCTCGGCGGCGTGGGTGGTTTCGGCGAGGTTTCGTGCGGCGAGGGTTTCCTCGAACGCTCGGGCCGCTTCGGTGGCCGCCAGCAAGCGGCTCTCCAAGTCGGCCCGCTGGGCGTCGCCAGCCACCTGTTCTTGCTGAAGTTGCTCCACTTGGACGGCCAGTTGTTGCTGCTGCGCCTGCGCGGCCACTGCGGCGGCCTGGGCGGCGGCCACTTTTTTGCTGACAGTCTTGGTGGAAAGCGTCTCGCGCTCGCCGAGGGTTTGCTGGAGGCTTTGGTTCTCGGTTCGGGCGGTGGCCAGTTCCGCCTGCGCTGCCTGGCACGCCAGTTGGGCGTCGCCCAGTTCCTGCGCCAATTCTTGCCAGCCGGACACGAGGGCGGGCACATCGCCGCCACCGTCCAGTTCGTGGGCGCAGCGGAGGATCACGGTGACCAAGCGATCCGCCTCGGAGTTCGTGGCCAGGGCGATACATTGCAGCGGGAACCGTTTGCCCTCCTTGCTGAGGCCGATCACCCATTGATCCTGGGGACCGTTCGCGAACGGTTCGGAGTGGTCCATCTGGCGGGGAAGTCCGTGGGGAATCAGGAGTTGCACCTGTCGGCCGAGCACTTCCGGTCGCGTGTAGCCAAACAGTGCGGCCCCCACGGCATCCATGTCTTGGATGTCCCCGGCGCGGTCCAGCGTGAGGATGCCTTGCGCAACCGACGCCGGCGGCACCGCTGGCGCACCGTCCACAGGCAGGGCGTCAGCGACCGCGGTCGGCGGGGCGTCAACGACCACCGCTGGGGCGGGCGGAGCGACGACGGTCGGCGGAGCCTCCGGGGTGGCCGGCGGCGGCGCGGCAGCACTCGGCAAAGGTTCCACGGACGGGGTGCCGGCCTTGCCGGCACTGGATACAAACGCATTCCACAGGGCTTTCATGGAGGGATTTGACCACGCCCACGCCAAGAAGCAAGCCCGCACTACAGCAATTCTCATCATGGCCCGCCGGGGGAAAGGATGAAGGATGAAGGATGAAGCCGGAACCACCGCCGCCGCTGGCTCATCCTTAATCCTTCATCCTTCATCCTTCAAAATTGCTGCCCGCATTGCGCGTTGGGGCGGCGCTCGCCGCCCTCCAGACACCCGCCAATAAAATCTTCTAAAGTTCTTTCAACCTCCGCCGATAGGTTGGGTGCAACGCGGCTGGCAGCTTCGAAGAGCCAGCGAGGAACACGGCGGACACCTCTGACAGTCCGCCTCGCGGCAAGGATGCCGTTAAATAATAAAAAGGCCCCGCTAGGGGCCGCTCATGGAAAGAGTACAGTTATGGTAATAAACACGAACATATCGGCCCAACAGAGCTCTCAGTTGCTCTCGGATTCGTCCGCACGTTTGGCCAAATCACTGACACGTCTCTCTTCGGGATCGAAGATCGTTTCCCCGGAGGATGATGCTGCCGGACTCGGGGTTTCTATGCGCTTCGACGCGCAGATTAACCGCATCAATGCAACCACCAACAACATCAGCAACGCGGTGTCCTTCACCCAGACGCAAGATGGCTTCCTCAAGAAGACCCAAAAGGCGCTGGACCGGATGAGCGAACTGTCGGTGTTGTCACAGGACATCACCAAGACGGACGACGACCGGAAGCTCTATGACAAGGAGTTCGCGGAACTCGGTAAGTACATCACGGACATCTCGACCAAGGACTTCAACGGCGTGACCCTCTTCGGGAGCGGCGCTGCCGCCGCAATTAATCAGGCAGTCACGATCGACAGCGAGGCCAAGACGTTCTCGATGACGGGCGTGGACCTCGGAACGGGCACGGCTATTGGGAAAGCCTCCCAGACTTCTGTAAAGGTGGACACGGTGGCCACCGCAAAAACAACCTTCGATCTGGTGAAGAGCGCCATCACCCAGTTGTCCAGCGATCGCGCCCAAGTTGGGGCGAACCTGACCCGGCTGAACATGACCAACGAACAGTTGGCCGTCCAAAAGACGAACCTGGCTTCGGCGAACAGCCGCATCAAGGATGTGGACGTGGCACAGGAGAGCACGGAGTACGCGCGGTATAACATCCTCGTGCAATCCGGAACGGCGATGTTGGCGCAGGCCAACCAACAGCCGCAGGCGGC
>CAINDV010001256.1 GCA_903847485.1 uncultured Verrucomicrobiota bacterium | reverse complement strand
CAGATAGTGGTTTCATCCCAGCCCATTTCACTCGAAAACGCAGGATGGGTCTAGCAAAAAGTGCGAGCCCTGTGGTCAGGGCCTGCTCCCGATGCATATGAAAATGCCGTGCTCCAACCCCCAGGCCGCCAACACCTTCTGGCCAACACCCCCCGAAGGCTGCGCCCAACTGCTCCCAGCCGCGCCGGCCGCGGGGAGGGCGGCGGCGTACCAGAGGCGGGCCGGCTGGCGAAAGTGGTGCTGACGGAGGCCATACCGAAGCTTGGGAATGGGGGTAACTACTGAATCTGCCTGTGACGCTGGCGTGGTGAATTGGCTCAAAAGGGGTTCCGGCGCACGATCTTGAAGGCGAAAGCATAATCACAAGGCTTCGTCTTCGGGGTCTCAATGGAAAGCCCATCCTTCGTCATCTCCCATTTCAATGGCTTGCCGTCCCCCAGCATGGTGATCGAGACGATTTCCGATGGATACAGACCAGACCAACCAGTCCAGGATTCCCACCGGGGAGCCAGGCTTTTGATGAGCAGCTTTTCGCCGGGCCAGTCAAGGGCAATGGCGTAGAGGTTGTCCTCCTTAATCGTGAAGCGGATGTCCTTGGCCGTGTAGCGGAGGTCGTTCTTCTCGTTGAAATCACCCGTCCCTCTGACCAGCCGGGTCGGCCCTTCTCCGGCGCTGCTCCAGGGGGTCGTGCCGTAGATGGCGTCGCCGTTAACCTGGAGCCACTTTCCTATGCCGAGCAACAACTCTTTGGCCTCGTCCGGGATGGTGCCGTCGGGCCTGGGGCCGACGTTTAGCAATAGGTAGCCATTCTTGCTGACACGGTCCACCAAGTTATCAATGAGGTTGTCCAGAGTCTTGAATCCCAAACCTTTGACATATCCCCACCCTCTTCCGACGTCCACAGTCGAGTCAGTAATCCAATCGTAGTAAGTCAGGTCGGCCTCCTGTCCCCGCTCCAAGTCAAGCAGGCCGGTGTTCGGCGGCAAGGTATTGCGCTTATAGGTGACCACCACCTCTTTCTTGCGCGCTGCCGCTTTGTTATAGTAGTAGGCCAGCATGTCCCGCTTGTAGGAATCGGTGATCAATTCCAAGCCGTTGTCGAACCAGACCAAATCCGGATCATACTTGTCTATGACTTCGATGATCTTATCCTTCCATAGGTCGAGAAAGGCTTTGGAGGGCAGGGCGCCCTTCTCGTGAATGAAACCGTAGAGGCCGGAGTAGCGCGGGTCGCCGCAATCATAGCGCTTGTCAAAGGTTGGAAAGTAGAGCCAGCTTTCCGCATGATGAAAGGCGGCGACGAATTTCATGTCGCGCTTCTTGATCGCCTGAGCGAGCTCACCCACCACATCCCGCTTGGGACCCATTTTCGCGGCGTTCCATTCCGAGTACCTGGTGTCCCACATGGCGAAGCCGTCATGATGTTCGGCGACGGGGCCGGCGAAACGGGCGCCGGACTTCTGGAAGAGGTCAGCCCACTCCTCCGCGTTGAACTTCTCGGCCGTGAACATGGGGATAAAATCCTTGTAGCCGAATTTTTCGAGCGGGCCATAGGTCTTTTCCTGGTATTTGCGCTCGCGAGAATTGGAATCCCAATAGACTGCGTTGGCGTACCAAGTGGCGTTTGGACCTTGAGCCGGAACGGAATACACGCCCCAGTGGGTATAGACGCCGAATTTACCGTCGCGCAGCCACTGCGGCGTGCGGTAGTTCTTCAGGGAATTCCAGGTTGGCTGGAAGGGGGCCTCTGGTTCTGCGGCTCCGCCAAGCTCGCCGCCAAGGCCGTAACTTCCCAGCGTGGCCAGGGTTGCAAGCAATAACTTCGAGTGCCTGGTCTTTTTGCTGCGCGATTGTGTCATTTGGTTCATTTTCAGAATGAAGCCCGCGCCATGAGGCGGGGCGGTTTAGTCTCTTTCGATCTCAACTTTCTTCACCGGCTTCCCCCCCTCCACAAACTGAACGGCCGTGTACCTGCCCTTGGGGATGGAGACAATCAACGGACAGGCGAACGTGGCCGAATCACTCTTGGTCTCGGTCGTGGAGTAGCGAAACTCCACCACCCCGGCCTTCAGGGAAACTCCCTCCACCTTGTAAGCCCAGGTGGCCTTTCCTCGCTTAATGATCGCCAGGACCAGAAGCGACTGGAAGGCGTCCTTGGGCAGCCGATGCGACTTATCGCCCATAACGAACGCCACGCCGAACACTTGGTCGAATTGCTTCTGGTCGCTGATCACAACCAACGACGCCGGGGCATCCGGCTCAAACTGGTTGGATGCGAAGTAACCGGAATAGGTGGCAATGGTGAGGGCTGTCGGTGCGACGGAACGACCCTCCACTGTCTTGCCGTCGCTCTCTCCTAGCCTCGGCGGCTGGTCGCCAGCCAGCGCCCGGCCGCCCATCGCCGAGACAAGCATGACGGCCAACACCACAAACAAAGTAGTCTTCATGTCGAACTAGTAAGAAATCGCTTCTTAACGTGCCGCTCCGCGGATGAGGGTGAATTGATCTTCGCCCACACTCATTCTGGTCGCAAGCTGCCAGACCGGGACGGGGGTGTCAAGTGGCAACTCAGGGGCCAAATTCTCGCGCCAGGGTGTGCGTTTCAAGAATCCGTCGTCAGCACCCCGCGGAGCAGTTGCCGTAAGGCTACGGGAACCGCCCTCGGTCACCCGGTCGGCGCGCAAGGCGTCCTGGAGCACTCCGGGCGTGCCGGAGCGCCGGCCTGCTCTGGAATTGATCTGGGTGGGAACGCCCCGGCTTGGCGTCAGAAAAACGCCTTAGCCTGAGCCAGCCGATCAAGTCGTTCTCGTGGGGGGCACTGCCACTGCGGAAGGAGCGATTTTGAAGGCCGGCGGGCAGTGCGGCAAAAACCCGCCGCGCGTACGGAAGCGAGGCCTGTTCAGCCGGGCACGTTGCCGTCGCGGAGCTCGCTGGCCAGCACCAAGTCAGCCCCCGTTCAGAGGGCGGCCGTGGGTTAGGCCCAAGGCGAAATATTGCAGGGAGTTATCTTCAGCCCCTTGAGGTCATCGCCGCTGAGATATTTTACAAACAGAACCTCCTGCCCGCCGTCCGTCTTGCGACCGCAGCCGGTGGAAGTGCCGCGAAGAGTCTTGCCGACTTCGAGGGTGGCTTGTTGCTGAAAGTGGTTCGGGTCCGGGTTCGGCTCTGGCGTATTGCTGACCACTCCTTGGGCAAAGAAGTAGGCATTGCGTGGTTTACCAGAGCCTGGATTCGGGTCTGTGAAGTAAATGGCACACGGCCCGGTGACTTCACCGGGCGGCCATTCGGCAGCTTGGTAGCAGGGCATGATAGTTGGTTTATTCAGGGGGCGATACCCCCGGACAAGTACTTGGCGGCGGCCGCTGTGGCTTTGGCCACCAGCAGTGAGATGTTCTTCATCAGCGTGGTTGGGTCGTTGCTGATTTGATAAGTCCGAAATTGAGCTGGGGATTCTTGGACAATAATTACTTGGGCGTCTCCGGCGATAGTGGACGATGACTTGCTGATGGCCTCCTGACTCAGGCTGGCAGTCCTGGAGTCCAGAATCAATCGGTACTCGGGATCGGACGCATTGACCTCCGCAATACCGATCGTGCGGAAGCCGCCGAAGCCTTCCTTGGTTGTCTCGAAAATCGCCAGGCTGGCCTGGACGACCAAGTTGCTCATCGCGATTTCCAACTGGCTGGCGTTGGCGGTTAATGCACCTCCAGGTCCCAGTGCTCGCTTAACCGCTGGAACCCCCGGATGCGAAACCACCTGGACGAAGCTTGGCAGCCAGGTCTTTTGCTCATCCAGCAGCATGATCGTTTTCGCAATTTCCCAGTCAATGCGCGGAGCCAGGCCGGTGGCGTCGTTGGTAAAGAAGCCGCGGAACACGGCAACTTGTGCGCTGATCTTGGCCTCCTGCTTACTCAGATCATCGAGGGGATCTTGGAAGTACCTCTTTAGTATCTCGACATCCTGCGGCGCATTGTTCGAAGGTGTGGCTGCCATTGGTGGCTGATTGGCCCACAAGTCCTCGATTTGCTGGCGCACCTGCGCCTGGGCTTCTTGGAACTGCCGCAAGCTGGCGATGGCCGCGAGGGCCTTTCGTCCGCTGGGGCTGTCGTCTTTGAGTTGCTGGGATGACGCATGCAGCACACGGTCCACGCGCACCGTGGTGGTAGTGCAGCCAGTCAGGCCCAGTATTCCCGCCGCGACCCAGATTAATAGAAGCACTCGGTTCATGGTTAGTTCTTCGGCAAAGGTTGTTTCTGGGCGGCACTGTCCATGTTGGGCACCAGCATTTTCATGATGTTGGTCAGGACGGCCTTATTAGTTGCGCCGGGGGTGATTGTCTTCAATGTATCCAAGGCGGCTTGGGCGCGGGTTATCTGGTCAGCTTGAGCTTGAGCGCGTGCCGCTTCCCGCTCCTGGCCCAGCTTCTTGTAGTTGCGCCCGATCTCGACGACCTGCCCCAGAATGGCATCCACATCGCCGGCCGCCTGGTCCATGTTCAGGGTCGTGGACTTGGCCCAGAACACTAACTTGCGAAACTGAAACGGATCCGTGGTCTGGCTCATACCCACGGCCGCCACGTCGGCCCCGGAGAGGCTGGTAAGCCAGAGCAACCGGGACAGCTTGATGAACTTGTCGTTGATGTAATTCGGATCGGTGAGCCGAGCCGGCAGGTCGTTGGTCGAAGTGTCCGGCAAGTCCAAGCCCAGCGCGCCGTTGGGGTATAGGGCCTCCAGACGAGCAAGAGCGTTGGAAAAAGTGGTTTCGGAGTGAGCGGCAAATTGAACTTGCGAACGGAGCAAGGCCACCTTGTCTTCCAAGCTGGCTAAACTGGCTTTCGAGCACTCGGCCGCTGCCAAACTGGCTTCGAGTTTCGCTTTTGCCGTTTCCAACTCTCCTTTTCGAGCGCTGAGGGCTTCCTTGGCCTCGGCGACGTTTGTATCGTTGGCACTGGCTGTGACTTGACCCAACCGCTTGTTCGCTTCTTGGATTTGGGCCACAAGGTTCGAGATGGCCGGGCGGGTGATTATCGGGTTGCTGCCTTCTGTTACCCGACGCAGCCAGTTGGTCGCGTCCTGGATGGCGGTAATCAGGGCGGCAAAGTTCGTCATGGCCGGAGCGATGTTTGTCGGGCTGCCACCGGCTATGGCCTGGTTCAGCCTGTTGGTCGCGTCCTGAATAGTAGTAATCAGTGCGGCAAAGTTCGTCATGGCCCTGGTGATGTCTAGCAAATTGGTGCTGCCAATTGCTTGGCTCAACCCGTTGGTTGCCTTCTGGACCTCAGCCATCGCGGTGACAAGGTTTGTAATAGCCACGGCGGCGTTTGTCAAGTTGGTGCTGGCTTGGCTAACCCGCTCGTTCGCCTTCTGTACCGCAGCGTCTCCTGCGGCAAGGTCCGCCTTAGCTTTAACCAGGCTTGTCGTGGCCTGAACGACATTGCTGCTGCCTTTCAGCAGTTCCTCCTCCGCCTTGATCTTCTCTGCCTGGAGCTGCGTCTGCTTGGCCTGCTCTCTCGCTACACGGTCGCGCAAGCCCTCGGCCGCCACGCCGGGGTCGGTGATGGGGGAAATCTGCTTGGCCTCCTGCAAAAGGGACTGGTCAATGCGCTGGAGGAGTTGGTCGTACGTCTTGACCCGCTCGATCGGCAGGTCGAGTTCCGGCACGTCCGGCATGCGCCCGCGGAGGATGTCCACGGCGGCAGCGCTGTAATAGCCGGCCTGTAGGTTGTACTTGGTGAGGCTGCCGCAACCACTGATGCTGAGCCGGTAGTAATTGGCCGCGCCGGTGTTGGGGTCTTTGACGGAGAAATACTGGGTTTGCGTATGAGTCGCACAGCCCGTCAGCCAGGCTACGGCGACGCTGCCAAACGCAACGCCTAGAAACCTGCTCCATCGCCCCCCAAGGGCGAAGCGGACTCGCCAGCCAGATTTGGATGCCGAGAGGTTTTCTCTCTCGCCACTGTGATCATTTGTTTTCACGTCGCGGACAATTAATCACCAACCGACGCCTCCTGTCAAACCCTCGTGGCAGAAAATCAGCAATTTTTCGACGCACATTGGGGCCATGAACCGGCGAAGCACTGACAGCGTAGTGGGACAGGCTGGAAGCCTGTTCTACTACCCGGTTCATTGAAAGCGGACAGTCCCTTGGGGATCAGCTTACCGGCCATGAGCGAACGTGCCGCCGACATCTTATCGGCAGTGCCGCGCCCCCGAACTGCCGACAAGATGCCGGCAGCACGCTCTGTAGCACGGATCAGCGTGGGGGGGCTTCTTCCGGCACTTTTGTGCTACGACCCACTCCATGAAGCTCCTGGCGATCCTCGCCCATCCGTGGTTACAGTTCAGGTCTCAGGCTCACACATCCTGACCCGCTGCCTTGGCTTGAGTGTGCGCAAGGAATTGGCGGGCCGCCTCGGGGGAGACGGCCCGCGCGTTTCACAATCGAAGGGATCGGTTCATCGGGGGAAATGGCGGGCGTCCCTTGCGAGCCGCCCGCCGGGTAAAGGTTTCAACTTATTGCCCAGCTTGACGCTTCAAGGCTGCCTCGATCTCCGCTTTCACTGCGTCGAGGTTGAAACTCGCGCTTTTCTGCATGGGCGGGTATTCGAGAGCCGTCATGGCCAGCTTGCCCACTTCCTGTTAGACAAACACGAAGCGCCAGAACTCGCACTGAAACCAACTGAAGTAATTCTGCGACCCGGTGAGAGTTCCGACCGGATAGTCGAAGTGCTCGAAGGGGTCGAGGCGCAGGTTGATCAGAACCGGCGCGTCCACTTTGACCTGGCCGCCGCCCCAGCCTTGGGACTGTTCGATGAAGCGATACTTGAAGTCGTCAAGGCGCACTGCCCCGAGGGTGCTTTCTGCGAAATAGAAAATTTCGTGGCGCGCGGACGGCCCCTTGCCCGTGATCAGGCCATCTGGTTGTAACCGTCGAGGTGGTTCTTGTAGGTCCGGTCGCCGATCTTCTTACCCTTCAGCAGTTCGTCGCTGAGGTTCGGGTTGCCGGCGACGGCGACGAAGGTCGGGAACCAGTCCTGGCTGGAGAAGATGCCGTTTTGCACCGTGTCCGCCGGCACCTTGCCGGGCCAGCGCAGGAGGCAAGGCACGCGGAAACGGCCCTCATTGATGGTGCCTTTTTCGCCCTTGAACGGTGTGTTGCCACCGTCCGGCCAGGTGAAGGTCTCCGTGCCATTGTCCGTGGTGAACATGACGATGGTGTTGTGGCCCGTTAGGTTTGGCCGACTGGGCCAGCACGCCGCGATCCCGCGCATGGCTCATTGGTAGGATTAAATAAACGGAATCTTACTTTAACCCTCTTGACCGATTCCAGGATTCCGGCATACTGCGCGCCGTGAACACGACCAGCACTGCCGACACCATCCGGTTCACCACCAAGGGCCAGGTGGTGATTCCGCTGCGACTACGTAAACAATTCCACATCGAGGAAGGCACCCGCGCTATTGTCACCGCCACTGACGACGGCATCCTGCTCAAGCCCGTGACGCGGTGGGCTATCGAACTCGCCCACGGGTTGCTCAAGCGCAAGCCGGGCGACAGGCCCTTCGCCGAGGAATGCGCGGAGCACAAGCGCAGCGAAGCTGAACTTGAGGAGGCCAAGTATGCCCGCCACACTGGTGCTCGATAGTCATGCCTTGCTGTCGCTCTTCCGGGCTGAGGCCGGCGGCGAACAGGTCAAGGAACTGCTCCACAAGGCGGCTACTGCCGACCGCACCCTCCACATGAGCGAGGTGAACTACGCCGAGTTCAAATACACCCTGCTGCGCAAGGATGGCCCGGCCGCGTGGGCACAGGCGGCGGAGGTTTTGACCAGTCTGCCTATCCTATTTCATCCCGCCACCCGCGCCTTGGCAGACCTGACTGCTGACTTTAAGGCCCGCCACAAGCTCAGCCTGGCCGACGCCTTCGCCGCTGCACTCGCCAAGGAGAAGAAAGCCGAACTGGTCACCGGCGACCCGGAATTCAAAGCGGTGGAAAAGGAAATCAAAGTTCGGTGGCTGACGTAGAGGGAGCATTTAACGGGCGCTATGTGGATCTTCAACACGCGGCACGACTTCGGGGTCGAAACCGACCCCACACAGGGCGAGTTTTTCGTCAACAACGAGATTGACCGAAGCGGAGCACTCGTTCGTGAAGCGATTCAGAACTCGCTGGACGCGCGCCGTGAAGGCGTGGACAAGGTTGAAGTCCACTTCACTATTCGCGAAGGGTCGCTATTCTTGGGTGCCACCGTCATGGACGAGTACCTACAGGGCCTCACGCCGCATTTAGCAGCTTGCGGACTGGACCTGAAAGAACTCGACCTCGACAACCCACGCTTTCTCGTTATTGAGGACTTTGGCACCCACGGACTGCGGGGCAACCCTGACACGGAAGAGCCGAGCGATTTCTACTACTTCTGGCATGTCGTCGGACGCTCCGGTAGGACCGACGCCAAAGGTGGGCGCTGGGGACTTGGAAAGACGGTCTTTGCGAACTCCGCACAAATATCAGCGTTTTTCGGATACACCATCCGCAGCGATGATCGCCGCCATTTGCTCTTCGGCCAGACCGCGCTGAAAACCCACGAGATGGATGGGCAAACCTTTTTACCCCATGCCTTCTTTCAAAGCTCTGGCCAGCGCCTATTCGAGCTACCGTTCGACGCGAAGGACCACGCCAAGAAACTTCAGCAGTTCCGGGCGGACTTCCATTTAATTCGCGCCAAGGATCGCGCCGAGGAGAGCGGGCTTTCGGTGGTCGTTCCCTTCCCGTACGCCGAAATCACGGAGCCGGGGTTGGTCGAGGCGGCTATCGCTCACTACTTCTTCCCCATCCTTGCCGGCGACCTTGTGGTTCATGTCAATGACCAGATTATCGACAAGACCAAGATCCTCAAGCTGGCGGCTGGCCTGCAAACAAGCAAACTGAAGGACATCGAAAAGACCCTCAAGTTCGCCGCCGAAATCCAACAACTCAGCCCACCGGCGCTGCGCGAGGTTGACTTTCCTCGGCGCTTGAACACGGAGTCAGGCCGTGTGCCGTCCGAAGCGTTCGCACCCGATCACCTGGCCCAGCTTCGGCGCGAGTTCCGCGAAGAGAAGTTGCTGGCCGTAAGACTGCCTGTTCTCATTGAGCCGAAGGGCGCACCAGACCAACTGTCTTTTGTCACCATTTACCTCAAGCGTGACCAGATGCTACTCCGCGGGCACGACTTCTACATTCGCAGCGGCGTCACGCTCTCCGGCCAGAGTGTCTTTAGTGGCCGTCCGGCACTAGGGTTATTGCTGGCGGAAGACGTTCCAGTTTGCCGTTTCCTGGGTGACGCGGAGAATCCCGCGCACACGCTTTGGAATCCACGCTCGCCGCGACTGGCTGCGAAATACCGCCGCGCGCAAGACACGGTTCGGTTCATCCGGGAGGCGATGTCGAGCCTTCTCGATACCCTGTCCCAAGTCGCGGAGGAAGAAGACCGCGGGGCTTTGGCCGACTACTTCTCGCTTCCCAAGAAAGGGGATAAGCAGCCGAGGCTTAAAGACGAAGCCGGCCGCTCGCCAACGCCCGCACCACCGCTGGTGCTACCACCGCAGAAGTTCACGCTATCGCCGGTCAAAGGCGGGTTCCGCCTGAGAGGCGGCCCGGATTTGAAGATCGAAGATCTGCCGCTTCGCCTCGCTGTATTGACGGCTTATGAAATCCGGCGCGGCAATCCTTTCAAGAAATACAACCCGAACGACTATCGCCTAGATGCTACTCCAATCGAGATCGAAGCCACTGGCGTGGACGGTCTGAATCGGTCGGCACAACGATTGGAGTTCACCATTGCCTCACCGGATTTCACCGTCGCTGTGTCCGGCTTCGATGTGCATCGCGATCTGAAGCTCAGAGTGGACGAGATTTCTGACACCGAATGATTCGACGCCTGAACTATACTGGTCGCCGCAAAATCCCGCGCGAGTCTGTGCGAATCTCCCTCTACCGCAATGGCTCGGTGGGAGAGTTCGACGCCTTCATTCGCACTGATGGGCTTGAATTGCCGCTGTCCGCACGGGTGTTTGTCGAAGCTTACCACAAATCCGATTGGATGCGTTTCGACTTCGGCGCAGTTGGCGAGCCAGTCATTCCGCAAGACCGCAAACTCACCAAGTTCTACGATGGCGCACGCATCTTGTTTCGGGTCAAAGTCGTCTCCACCGACGGCGAAACAGGGAAAATCCTCGCAGAAGTTGACCGGCTCACGCCCCTCTCGGCTGACGATGATAGCTAGCGTGACCCGCTCTTGCCCGTGCGTACTGTTGCCGGCATGGGCGAGCAAGTATGGCGGGTGAACTGGAGCGATGGTTGGCCTGTCCTCGAACTCAACAAAGCGGAGCCTGAGATTAAGCACCTACTTACCGCTGATCCCAGGTTCAAGTGGCTGGTGCTACCCGAAGTCCTCCGCACCATACTTACGCACATCCTGGTTGAGGAGATGGACGAAGATGACGATTCAGGAGAAACCCCTGGCAAGCGCTGGCTCGGTTTTGCTGAAGTGCTTCGCCCAGAGCCTCCGCCGAAAGCGGCGGATCGAGATGCCGACCTTATCGGGGATTGGGTCAACGATGTTGTCTCCGCTTTCTGCCGCCGCCACAATGCACTTGGTCATTGGAGAGCCAGCGTGCGCCCCGAAGACCTATTCCAAGGCACATGAAAGCCCTCATCCGCGCCCTCAACGAACGTGGCATTGCTCGTTTCCGATCGTGGCTCCAAGCTGCGGTGCCTGGTGAACCCCCTGTGGAACTTCTCGCCGATCCAGATACTTCTGATCCGGTGGCCAGTGCCGGGGAGGTGGAGCAGCTTGGTTTCGATTCTCGTTACGACTTGGCACTCCATGTCCTTGATGCGCTTGATGGTTGTGACTTCGGGCGCATCAGTGCCCACGGCGGTTTGTGGGCTTGGCTGAGCCTTTTCTACTTCGATCTAATCTGTCCCGCCGACTTGACAGAGGCACGGAAAGTCCGTGCATTGGAGGCTTACTTGTTTGACCCCGCTTTTCGGAAATCGAGCAGCCACCTTATTCGCGAAGCGGTACTGAGTGTCCGAGCCCACGGCGACTTCGCGAAAGTACTGTTGATTTCACCGAAAGGCGGAATCAAAGACACTCGTATCCAATCGGAGTTGAGCGACCGCCAAGACCTGATCTCTAACGCAAAGGTTGTTGAACTTGCCTGGAGGTTCTACTACGACCAGCAGCGCAAGTCCATCCGCCGTGGATCGGCGTCAACAGTTGGCGGTGGGAACATTCTCCGCTTCACAGTCGTTCTTCAGCAACTCAGCGTCAACTTCGACCTGCATGAGATGAGTGCCAAGCAGATAGCGGGCTTACTGCCGGCAGAGTTCGACACTTGGAAGACTTACGCGAATTTCGCTGACTCGCCACCACCAACGCTGCCACAAAGCGGCGCTCCGCGCGCACAGCGATCTGATGCAGGAGAGCCGAGGCGGGCAGCGGTGAGCTTCGAGAGCATTCTGGTCGGCAGTATCTGGGAACGAGAGCAACTGGCTGCCCGGTGGGGCTACCGCACCTTCCACGCCCTGGCGCGCGGCGTCTTTACACCGGCGGGAGACAAAAAGATCGTGCTTTTCGTCACGGCAGTTCAACAGCCGGTGATAACGCAATATGCCAACAGGCTGGATGGCTCTGCACTTTACTGGGAAGGGGAAAGAAACCACGCCAACGACACGCGCATTGGTCAGTCGTCCGACCGGGGCGATGAGATTCACATCTTCTTTCGAGAGCAGCACCATGCTCCGTTTCGCTACCTCGGTAAGGCAAAAGTGAGAACCTTCGAGTTGTTCGCCGACAAACCTAGTAAGTTCGAGTTTGAGTTGGAGTCCGTCACGCCCGAGAGACCTGCTGGAGCTTGTGGTGCAGGAAGCTGAGGCACTATGGAACTCGTCATTTTCGACCTGGAAACCACCGGGCTTTCGCCCGCGGCGAATGACATCATTCAAATCGCCGCCGTCCGCGTGCGCTTGGGAACTGTTGTTCACTCGGAGTTCTTTTCTACCTTCGTCAATCCCGGCTACCGCATCCCTTATTTCATAACTTCCTACACCGGCATTTCAGACTCGCATGTCTGCCATGCGCCGCCTGCGGCAGAAGTGTTGGCGGCATTTTCCCGCTTTGTGGGAACAAGCACGCTTCTGGCTCACAATGGTCATCGTTTCGACATGCCGTTCATTCACGCCGCCTGTGCGAAAGCCGGCTTGCAAACGCGGCCAGTTACCTACGCAGACTCCATCCATCTGTCAAAACGCGTATGGCCAGATTCGCGTCGTCACAGCTTGGACATGGTCATTGAGCGTCTGGGCCTCGATACCAGCGGACACCGGCGGCACGACGCACGAGGTGACGTTGGGTTGTTGGCAGAGGCCGTTACGCGGATGTGGCGAACTCTCACGCCTGACTGTGCGAGCTTACCTATGCTGGTTTTCAATGGCGTACTTCCAGTCGCCGGCTCGCCGGCTCGCCCGCTCGCCGATTCGCCGATTCCCCCGCTCGCCGTTTCGCCGGCTCTCCAGGCGTGGCGTCACGCCCGTGACCGTGAGCTGCTCGCCATGGGGAGAGAAACGGAGAGCCGGAGCGGCGGAGAGGCGGAGCCGGCCGAAAGCCGCAACTCAGAAACTCAGAAAACCAGCACCGAAACGATTGATCAGTTCCTAGATTCACTATGCTAAACCTCCGTTCCGGCGACCCGGTGCTGGACAACGATCCGGTGTTGCGCGACAGCATCTGGCCCATCAACGCCCTGCTCCTCAAAGCGCTGACCCAAGAGATTCTGCGCCGGCAATCCCTTGTAGGATCCGACGTAAGTGCAAAGGGGTCAGTTCTCGTAGGACAGTGCGTCCCGCCCGTCTCCATCCAAAATGAAACCCCTGAAATCAGAGTCAGGCGCGACGCCTGCCCTACGACTGGAGGGCGGCGCTCGGCCGGGACGCCGCTACGCTGTCTCCGCGCCCATCCGCTTTCCTCCGTGGTTGTTTTCGTGTGGTTCGTGTGTTCCGTGGTTGCCCCATGCCTGACGTCTTCACCCAGGCCAAGCGTTCGCAGGTCATGGCCCGCATCCGCAGCCGCGGGAACAAGGCCACGGAACTGGCGCTGAGGAAGCTTTTCCGTTGCCACGGCATCACCGACTGGCGGTGTAGGACAGTGCGTCCCGCCTGTCTCCATCTAAAATGAAAGCCATGAAGTCAGAGTCAGGCGCGACGCCTGACCTACGCTGATGGCCGACGTATTCACCCCGGCCAAGCGCGGCGGGAAACTCCTGCTGGCAGAGGCGCGGTCCGGCTGGTAAGGTTTCTGCGTGCCGCGAAAGATTCGCCAGTTGGCAGCCGAGTTGGAGCGCGTGGGTTTTGCGCGTATCCAAGGCGGGAAAGGCAGTCACCGGAAGTTTGTTCATCCGAACTTCCGTGGGTTCGTGTTGCTCAGCGGACGCGACGGCGATGATGCGCAGCACTACTAGGAAAAACAGGTCCGCAACGCGCTGAAGCAAGTCGAGCTATGAAGACCCAAGACCGCTATTTGATGTTCGTCCAGTGGAGCGAGGAAGACCGCGCTTACGTGGGCTACTGTCCGGATCTCTTCCCGTGGGGCGGGGTCTGCCACGGGACCACGCCGCCGGAGGCCTACACGCGCTTGTGCGAAGCGGTGCTCGACACGGTGCGCAGCGCGGAGGCGCAAGGTCTGCCCCTGCCGCCGCCCCGCACCCGGCCCATGCGCGAGGTGGAACTTGCGGCGTGAGTTCCCGGGCAAATGTCCGAAAGGTTCTGGCCTTCGCACCCCGGCTTAATCCGCCCCCGGCCTTTGGCTATCCGCTCCCATTTGCTGGGCGGGGGGACATTTTGAGGTCGGGCGTGTTTGAAACCTGCCGGCAGACGGCAGCCCGTTTGGTGTCTTTTGCGCCTCTTTGCGGTTCGTTGAGACCGGTGGAGATTTCGTGTGGCTTGTGGATCCCCCATGTCTGACGTCTTCACCAAGGTCAAACGCTCGGCGGTCATGGCCCGCATCCGCAGCCGCGGGAACAAGGCCACGGAACTGGCGCTGGCGAAGCTTCTCCGGCGGCACGGCATCACCGGTTGGCGACGGCAAAGGGAAGTCCGAGGTCCGAAGTCCGAAGTGCGAAGATTTAGAGTGAGGCCCGACTTCGTCTTTCCCAAACTCAAGGTGGCGGTATTCGTGGACGGTTGTTTCTGGCACGCCTGCCCGCTTCACGACTGCGCGCCCGAGCGGACCTGGCGGCACCTGGACACGATGCCGTTCAAGACGGTGATCCGGGCGCGCACGCCTCGGGCCCACTGTCCGGAGCACGGGGTCAAGACGATGGCGGTGCCGTGGGCGGCGCCGCAGGGACGTTTCACGCTGCTCTTTGAGCGGTT
>CAINDV010001255.1 GCA_903847485.1 uncultured Verrucomicrobiota bacterium | reverse complement strand
ATACATGAAGGTCGGCCTGAACGTGATGATGAGCGGAATTCCCTGGTGGAGTTGCGATACCGGCTTTGTGAGCCCGGATAATAAAAGTCCTCACTTTCAGGAATTGATGACGCGGTGGTATCAGTATGGGGTCTTCCTGCCGGTCTTCCGCACCCATGCCTGTCGGCCTAACAACGAACCGTGGAATCTCGGCGGAAAGACGACTTATGGTCATATCCGGGCTTCCCTGCGGCTCCGGGAGCGCCTGCGCCCATACATCATGGAGCAGATGAAACTGGCCTCCGAACGGGGATTGCCGCCGATGCGCCCGTTGTTCTTCGACTTCATGGATGACCCCAAGGCGGCGGCCGGGGAAGATGAATATATGTTCGGATCCGATCTGCTGGTGGTCCCCGTCACCAAATACGGGATGCGCAGCCGCGAGGTCTATCTCCCTGCCGGAGTCGAATGGACCGATGCCTGGACGGGGAAGAAGATCCCCGGCGGACAGGTTATCACCGCCGAGGCGCCGATCGAGCATATTCCCGTTTATATTCGCGGCGACAAGCCCGCACTGCTGGAACACTTTCGTAATCTGTATGAGGCGCCGAACGTGGTTCCCGGCCGTATCGAAGCCGAGTCCCTGAAAGTCCAATCCGTGAGCCGGGGCCGGGTTGAGCCGCAGAACATGACGCCCTTCGGCAACCACTGGAGCGACGACAGCCAGATGGTCTGGTGGGGCGGATTGAGCAAAGGCGACCAGCTTGTTCTGGAAGTGCCGGTGGACAAAGCGGGAGTCTACGCCTTGGTGATGCATGTGTCCAAGGCGGAGGACTACGGCATCTTCAGCTTCCGCTTGGACGACGGGCCTGAGACCGCGGCGATCGACTTCTTCGACTCAAAGCTTCAACCACCCATGCTCTTCAAACTCAAGCCGGCGAAGCTAACCCAAGGGAAGCACCTCCTGAAAATCAGCTATCATGGGAAGAATCCCAATTCCAGCAACTCCCTGATTGGCATTGATTACCTGATGTTAGATGCTGCGGTCATTCAAAATCCCAACCCGGAATGATTGAATGATCACGGACCACGAGCCGCAGAACGCGCAAGAACAATAGACGGAAGGGTTGGATGACATGTCTATGATAGAATGGGGAATCGTACCGCTTGTAATCCTGATTGCGTCCGCATGCCTGCCCGGGCAGGCGTGCGCTATGGTTTTCAAACCCGAAAAGGGTGCCATGTGGGATCCGTCGGTGTTATGGCACGACGGGAAGTATTATGCCTTCATGATGTACAACAAGGACGGCGGCGATGGCTTGGCGGCGGGGAACTGCCTGCTGGCCACTTCCACGGATGGCGTGCATTGGGAAGACCAAGGCCCCGTGATCGACGAGCGCGGCCGGCCCGACGGCGCCACGTTCTTCAAGTGCTTCGTGGCCCGCTGCGGCGACAAGTTCATCATGGATCACGGTGTGGCGCGGCCACAAGGGCAGGATCTGATGCGCTTCTACCAGTCCAAAGACCTGCGGCACTGGGATTACATCACCAGCACCGAGCCGGATAACCGCTGGTATCGGCGCGATCGCTAGGACCATATGTATATCTTGCCCAAGGAGGAAGGCAGGCCGGAGGCAGGATACTGGGGCTACATCGTCGCAGTTTCGAAAGAACAGAACCATCTCCCGGCGATGATGGAGTCGCGCGACGGCACCAAGTGGGAAGCGTTGCCGCCGGCCAAGATCGAATGGGGCGCCACGCCACCCGGAAACTACCTCGAATATGGCGGCTGCGAGCGAATCAACGGGAAGTACTATCTCATCGGCGGGGTTAATGATTACATGGGCAACAAAGGTTATTGCATGTACACATTCGTCGCCGATAACCCGCGCGGCCCGTTCCGGCCGGACGCCGAGGCGTTCCGTCTCTGCGGCAACTCGGGCAAGTTCGTGGCGTGGTTGGCCGCCTGGGCACGCGGCAAAGATGAGCTTCTCATCAGCAACTACTCATCGATGCAACATGGCGAAAGGGCGCCCTGGATGCTGGCCCTGCGAAAGCCTGTCGTGGACAAAGACGGACACCTGCGCATGGGTTGGTGGAAAGGCAACGAGGCGCTCAAGCGCGAACCGCCACTGAGGCTGAAGGAGGTCATGCTCAACGGCGAGGGAAAACAGGGCAACTACGACGTGTTCTACCTGGATGTAACCGGCAAGGGTTGCGCCACCGTCACCGGAGTCGAGGATGGCCGCGAGCACACCTTCCGCCTGCTCTGCCGCAAGGAGATGTTAGAGCTTTACATCGACGACCTGCTCGTGCAGACCTATACGCGCCCGCCGGGTAGCGGGAAAGTTGGTTTCCTCGTGGGCAATGCCCAGGCCGAGTTCAGCGGTCTGAGTGCGTGGGCGATGTCGTTTCCCGGAGAAGGCGTGGCGAAGATAAGCAAACCGAACGACGACCCTGTCGCGAAGTATCGAGCCGTCATCAAGAGTCAGGACAAAGCCGTTTTTTCGAAAGCAGCCCTGGAGTTGAGGCGCTGGATGGAGGTTCACGACCCGCAGCGCCCCACCTATCACACCATGGGCCCCCTGGACTTCACGTTTGACGTCAATGGGCCGATCTACCATGATGGCAAGTATCACATCTTCTATGCGAATGGTGGCGCGGCCGTGTTGTGGTCGTCGCCGGATTTGGAAAACTGGACCTACCGCAATCGCATCTATACAACCGCCAAGTACGGCGATTTCTGGGAACTGCCTTACCTGCTGCCCTTTGGCGAAAAGTCCGTGCTGATCATCGGGGTCTGCCCCGTACGTTACTGGGTCGGCGCCTATGACAAGACTTCTTTCGTGTTCAAGCCGGACGGGCGCGTTGACTCAAATTAAATGACACCGAGCGGATAGGGCTGGGAGGAGGAAAAAGGCATCGTTGACTCATGGAAAAAAGACACCGGGCAAACTGGTGTACATGAACATGAGT
>CAINDV010001254.1 GCA_903847485.1 uncultured Verrucomicrobiota bacterium | reverse complement strand
TTGCGTGAAGCCCGGATTCTTCCAGCTTCCATCAACCCCGCTGCGGGCCGCCGCATACGCCGCGTAATCGGCCACCCGCGTCTCCCATACGGAGAAGGCCGGCACCCCCGGCACGCCGACAAAGACCATCCCCAGCGTGTTGGTCCAGCGCTGGCCCGCAGCAAGACTGGCCGGAGGTGGTGCCACGGCGGCGAGTGCCGGTTTTGGTTGAACTTCAGCCTGGACTTGGGGAGACGACCCGCCCACTAACACACACCGGAACCCGAAGCCGTTGTACCGAAAGTCGGCAGTGAAGTAGTTGCGGCGCGAGGACAACAAGAAATCGGGATCGTCGCTGATCCACGAGCCACCGCGCAACACACGGAATTTCTGCTCGGTGTCATACCAATCCTGACACCATTCCCATACGTTTCCGCCCAGGTCATACAGCCCGAAACTATTCGCGGTGAAACTCCCCACCGGCGATGTGTTGTCGAAGCGGTCCACGCTCAAACTGGAAGCATAATTCCCCGCGCCCTTGGGCGGCGGCCATTGCGTCCCCCACGGGTAGCCCGGCGTCTTGGCATCCTTGTCCTTGGGCGTCCCGGTGCGGCTCGCGGTCAATCCCACCGCCACGCTCCATTCCCAGTCGGCCGGTAACCGGTAGCGCTGGTTAGGGCCGAGCTTGCCCTCCCCGCGTTCCTTCTCCGTCAGCCATGCGCAGAACGCCTGCGCGTCCTGCCAACTCACGTTCACCACCGGGTGCTGGTCCGTTTGCGTGAAGCCCGGATTCTTCCAGCTTCCATCAACCCCGCTGCGGGCCGCCGCATACGCCGCGTAATCGGCCACCCGCGTCTCCCATACGGAGAAGGCCGGCACCCCCGGCACGCCGACAAAGACCATCCCCAGCGTATTGGTCCAGCGCTGGCCCGAGGCAAAAGTAGCCGGTGCCGGCATCACGGCCATTTGGGTAGCGGCGGTGGTGGAGGGGGGATGAGTTATTGGCCCCAAGGCTTTGGCCAAGTCAGTGGAACTGGGACGCTGCGACTCCGTAAAGCAGAAGACGGCGGGCGGCTGCAAGTGCGCGATGGCGTCAGTGAGTTACGGCGGCACTGTCGCTAACAAGGCGCGATAGCGAAGTTGCAGTTTGTCGGGAGGCCAATCGCGCGGCGGTGCCTCCGGCGGCAACTCCGGTCCAGCCAGCAGCAACTCTAGCAGCAGCATGTCCCGACTGTGGCGGTCGGAATACGGCGCGACTGTCAGGTCGCCGGCCTCCGCCTTCCGCACCAAGTCGGGTGGGCAATAGCCGGCTGTGCCGTAGGTTCCACCAGCGCCCACGGACAGCACCAGATGCCGCCCAGTCGTCGGCGCGGCAAAGGCGTCAAAATCAATGACCGAAAGCGCCGGCCCGCCGGTAGCGCTGCGCGCATTCACCAGGATGTTTCCGGGGGAGAGGTCGCCGTGAACAATACCGGCCTCTTCCAACCGGGCGAGCGCGGCGACCAGGTCACGCAGGCATTGCCACCGTAAACTCTTGTCCAACACGGTGCGGTTTTCGCATAGGCGGTACTTCATTTCCAGCCAAGTCTCGCCCAGCGCCGCTGTGGCGAGACACCCCGTCAGGTCGAACTCCACACCGTCGGGACGTCTAACTTGACGCGAATCTACCCATGCGGACGGGGCGGCGCAGAGTTGCGGTGCCCAGCGGTGTATCTGTTGAGCCACCAGCCAACGCGTCCGGTCCAACCGCACTTGGGAAGGGGTGGTGAAGAACTTGAGATAGGCGGCGGCTTGGCCGTTGGTGTCCAAGAGGGGAAAGGCTTTGCCCTCGGCACCGGACTTCCACGGCGGTTGGCCCGGCGCGGCAGGATCGTAGCTTTTGAAGTAGTAGGTCCGTCCGTTGAAAGTCCACCGTTTCCCGGCCAGGCTCTTCGCCTGGGTGTTGCTGAGGGGGAGAATCAGATTGGGCATGAGCCGGAACCCCGCGCGTCACTCCCGCCGCAGGATGGCCAGAGTAAGATTGTCGTCAAAGGCCGGGTGGCCCTCCTGCACGGCCTGGTCAATCCAGGTCTTGGCGGGGTTAGTGTGGCCTTGGGCCTGCAACTCAGTAACTCGGTCGAGCAGGCTTAGACCGCCCGGCCCGGATATTTCAAACCCGTTGTAGGCGCCGACGTAAGGAGGCGTTGTGGGGCAAGGTAAGCTCTGCTTCGCCTCCTCACGTCGGCGCCTACAATCTGTCGCGGTTTCATGCTGGGTAGGGAATGTCTCGGCTGGCCCTTCCCTCTCCCCGTCCGACGGGGAGAGGGTGCCCGCGAGGGCGG
>CAINDV010001253.1 GCA_903847485.1 uncultured Verrucomicrobiota bacterium | reverse complement strand
TGCCGCCGCCAACTGCATGGCCTGCCCTCCCTCCCACGCAAAACCGAGGACGGGAAGGCCCAGGGAGGTGCCGCCTTTGGCTGCCTGTCCCAGCAGGAAGGAAGCGGCGGCCGGGAATGACGCCATCCGCAGAACCCCGTCCCGCTCCGGCACCACCACCCGATCTGGCGACGGGCCGGAGACCACGAACGGAAACTCGGCCGTCACGTTGGCATGCACCGGTTCGCGAAACGCCAGGTCCGCCCGGCACAACAAAACATCCTCGCCCGCCTGACGCGGCAGCGTCACCGTGACCGTGGCCGTGCCGCCGATCGTGAAGACTTTTTCGCTCAGGCTCAGCGCGTAGTTCAATACCGCCTGGCCGAGGCTGACCGAGTGTTTGGTCAAGGCGACTTCCAGCGGGTGCCTGGTTTGGTCCTGCGGGTCGGCCACCGTCAATTGCGGCGCCCCGATCCGCACCGCGTGCCCCACCGCCGGTCTCCACACCACCGCGCCCTTCTGGAAGACCAAACTGCCGGCACCAGTGCTGGTGCCGTCCGCACCCGTAGCGGCAGGGCCGGCGGTCAGCGTGATGACGATTCCCAATAGCGTGGCGAGTATTGTGTCATTCATGGAAGCATGAGGGCGAGCGCGTCGCCCCAGATTTGGTAGCCGGCGAGTGTGGGATGAACCGCATCGCTCATCAGCGTGGTTGGGATGTTTCCTTGGTCGTCGAGAAACTTTGGACCCAGATCGAGGAAATCCACTTTGGCCTCCTGGGCCAGCGCGAGCAACCGCTCGTTGATGCGGAGGGTTTTCAAGCGATCGGGATGGCTGGCCGGGTTGCGACAAGGCAAGACAGCCATCAGGGTAATCCTCGCCTCGGGAGTCTTGGCTCGGATGCGCTGGAGGCAGGCACGCACACCCTCGACCACCGTTTCGGGCGTTTCCGTTCCGCCAAGGACGTGGTTGGCGCCGATCATCAACACCACGCGCTGGGGCGTCAGGCCATCCAACTCGCCGTGGTCGAGACGCCACAGGACCTGCTGCACGCGATCGGCACCAAACCCAAGATTGATCGCCGGCCGCCCGTTGGTGAAGAGCCGGTCCCAGACCGGTTTGCCGGCAGGCGGAATGCCTTCGGCGGGAATGCCGCCAAAGTGATGCGTGATCGAGTCGCCAATGAACACCACTTGCGGACGGGTGGCTTTGGCTTTGAGGGCGGAGTTATGGCGTGCCATCCAGTCATAGGTACCATCGCCGCCGCCGGCGGCTGGGACCAGCAGGGCATTGGGCTGCGGATCCAAAATCGGCCGGTCGCCCATCAACTGCGCCAGCAGCGGCTCAATCGCCTGCGCCCAAGCCTCCGCTCCGGCCTGGTTTGGGTGGAGCAGGTTGGGCATCAGATCGGTGTTGATGGTGCCGTCGGGCCGCAGGAAAATATGGTTCACATCCAGCCAGAACACCTGTTTGCCGTCGGCCAGTTGCGCCGCCAATTCACCGGCGCGGCGGGCGGTTTCGATGCACTTTTCCGAGGAGTGGAAGATGCCTTCGCCCACCCCCTTCTCGTCGTCGCCTCCGCGCGGGAAAATGCGTAGGATCAGGATCTTGGTGGAGGGAGACTGGCGACGGATGCTGGCCACAATTGCCTGGGTGGCTTCACAAATCTGCTCGGGAGTATGGGTGGTCGGATAGTGCCGCTCGTCGGTGTCGTTGGTGCCGATGAGCAGAACGGCCACCTTGGGGTTCTTGCCCGCCAGTTCGCCGCGCTCGAGACTCTCCAGGGTGCCCTCCGTGCGAATGCCGTTGTGGCCCATATTGACGGCGTGACGCGTAGCGTAATGCTTGTCCCAGACCGCCTCGAGAGGGGCGTATTTGCCACCGAAATTATGAAGGGTGTGCGTGATGGAATCACCGATCAGCACCAGGTCGCAGTCGCCGGCCTTTACCGCGGCCGTCGACTCCGGAGGGCGGGCCACAGGTGGTGGGGCCGGCACCTCGGCCGCCCCCGGCTGCAGCGTGGCCACCCAGAGCGTTGCGGCCACGAACGTAACGAACCAGGGCTGCAGTTGGCGCTTAAGGAATTCTCCGCGTGTTGCCCAATCGCGAACCGGCCAGGGCGGTGACCCGGCAATGCGAGGACTGAAATAGGCTGTATGTTTCATCTGCTTGAAAGCCCGCCCACTACAGCGCCCACGGCGCCCGCATGGCCCGGCTCATCAGCCGCGCGGCGCTGTCGTCGCCGACGATGGTTTCCCGGACCGGATCCCAGTGAATCTTGCGCCCGGTGCGGATGGCGATGTCTCCCAGATGGCTGATGAAGTCCGACTGCACCGCCGAATCGATGTCGCTGGCGGGCGTCTTCCGGGCCAGCACGCAGTTGAGGAAATTGCGATAGTGATGGTTGTCCTGGAGCAGGTGGATTTCATCGGGTTTGATCCGCACTTTCAACAACGACTCCGGGTCGGCCGTGATGCCCCCGCGCGAGGCGCTCACCCGCCCCTTGGTCCCGACGAAGGTCGTGCTGTCGCCGCCGGTCTTCAGGCTGAACTCCACGCCGCTGGCGTAACGGCCACGCACATTCCAGTCCAGGACCGTGTCGAAAAGTCCCTCGCTAGGGATCCGGCCCGTGCCCTCGTATTCCACCGGGATGTGCGGATAACCCCAGTGTGCGATGTCCAGCGGATGGGCGCCCCAGCCGGCGATGAAGCCCAGTGCGTAGTCGTGAATATGCCAGCGACCGGTGCCGATCACCCGGTCGTGCGCGTAAGGTTTCACCGGCGCCGGACCGAGCCAGAGGTCGTAGTCCATCCCCGCGGGCACCGGCTCGGCGACCGCTTTTCCACCGCTCTCGCCGTTCGGAGCGACGACGTGGACGGCCTGGAGTTCGCCCACGTAGCCATTGCGCAC
>CAINDV010001252.1 GCA_903847485.1 uncultured Verrucomicrobiota bacterium | reverse complement strand
CTGATGGCTCATGGGTTTGCGCCTCGTTACCTCGGCTCCTACAGGGTTGGGGGAGAACCTTCGACTATTGCAGGTCCAGCGCATTGGCTTGGGCTGCGTTGTAACCCCAGGCGTTCGGGCCATCCCAGTGGCCATCGTTGTTCCAGCGGCGATTCCAAATCTCGTTCGCGGGGTTCACCACGTCCTTGCGCCAGGCGCGCTCGGAGTGGCCATCGCAGAACATCAGCACGGTTCGGCGAGCGTGCCGGCTGGACGGCCACTCTTCCGGATTGGTGGGGTCAATGTTGGCGTCGAAAATCGAGTTCACTTTGCTGTCCGCCAGCATGATCATGTCCGAGGGTCGTTTGACCTCTGAATCTCTGACCTCGTTGGCTCCACCGTCCACGTCGCCGCCCAAGCCAAACCGGCCGCCGGCGCCGTAGGCGCCCCAGTCGTTATAGCCATAGGAGAAGCGCGAACTGGGGGTGACGGCGTAACGATCGGTCCCCGCGCCGAGGCTATTGTTAAAATTGGTGTCCCAGCGGCTGTTGGGGTTGGCTGCGGGGCACCAGAAGGCATTCCGATTTCCGCCCATGAAGGTGAAGAGGCGATTCGGCCAGATGTAGATCCCTTGGTTGATGAAGAGACAGCCCGGGTAGCGCTGGTACTCGGTGGTGTACATAACGTTGGCGAGGCCAATCTGGCGCAGGTTGCTGAGGCAGGCGGTGGTCTTGGCCTTCGCCTTGGCTTTGGCCATGGCTGGCAGCAGGAGTCCGGCAAGAATGGCGATGATGGCGATGACCACCAGGAGTTCGATAAGGGTGAAGGCGCGGCTGGGCGACCGGTGGTTTGAGTTGCGCCACGGCCATCCGCGGTTGGCGGGACGTTCCGCAGTAGCCTCCACAAGGGAGGTTTCGCGGCCAAGTTGATGATCGGAACAGTGCATCTTCATAGGCTTCATGGGCTGAAGCTGACTTCATTTATAGCACACGCCCGCTTTTAGCGCAACCACCCATTTGACAAATACCAATGCGGAATCAACATTCAGGCCGTTGTGTTGCCGATCAAATCCAGAAGCATCCACTATGAGGCGGTACCGGCGAACGCCACCGCTTCCTTCACGTTGCGGGAGTTCGACTGGCCGAGCTTCCCGTTCAACTGGCACTATCACCCGGAAGTGGAATTGACGCTGATTGTGCGGGGCCGGGGCATCCGTTTCGTGGGGGACTCGGCCGAGGAGTTCAGCGCCGGCGACGTCTGCCTGCTGGGAGCGAACACGCCGCATTGCTGGGCTTCGCACAAGGACGCCGAGCCGGGGGTGCGATCGTTGGTGGTGCATTTCCGGCCGGAAGCGTGGGGCCAGGACTTCTGGAATCTCCCGGAACTGCGCGACATGGCGCGGCTGCTGACTGCGGCCCGGCGCGGACTGGCGGTGGGCGGCGCGGCGCGGCGGGAGGTGGAGCAGTTGTTCGTGGTTCTCCAACAGCAGCCGCCCGGCTCGCTGCCGCGCTTGGACACCCTGCTGGAGATGCTGTATTGCATCGCCCAGAGTCGGGACAACCAACTGCTGGCAGCCGCGGCTGGCGAGGCAACGCCGGCCGCCGGGGCCAGCGGGAAACTCGGGGAGATTCTCGGCTACATCCACGCGCATCTCGGCCCGGATCTGACCCAGCATGAAGTGGCGAAAGCCGCCCACCTCTCGCCCGCCGCGTTCAGCCAGTTCTTCCGGCGCAGCCTGGGCACCAACTATGTCCACTATGTCAATGAGTTCAAGATCAGCAACGCCTGCCGTGCGTTGCTCGACACGGACCAACCTATAACTGAAATCGCCTATAACTCCGGGTTTAACAATATCTCGCACTTCAACGCCCAGTTTCAGCGCTTCCGGCACGTCTCGCCGCGGGCCTTCCGGCGGCAGACCCAGGCGGCGAAGCGGGCGGGCGGGCCTGTCGGTGCCAGGGGCACGGATGCCCCGACTCCCGAGCGGACCGCGGCGGCGGTTCAACGCGATGTGACGGTCCACGGCAGGGGCACCCAGTTTGAGGGCGTGCGGGTGGGAACCGAGGAGCCTCGACCGTGGTTGAAGCGCTATGGCGTCTGTCCAGCCCTGGCGCGCTATGGGATCGTGCATGCCGGCCTCGCCGAGGCTCACGCTCCTTACCAGATCGTTCGCACCAACCAGACCACGAGCTACTTCCTGGCCTGCTTCGGCGGATGCGGGCAGGTGCTGGTGGACGGGCGCTGGCGGACCATCCGCCCCGGACTGGCCTGTCTGTTGCCGGCGCATGTGCATAACGCCTTTGAAGCCCTCGCGGGGGAACCTTGGCGGTTCGCCTACGTTTGCTACCAAAAGCCGGCCGGCCAGCCGACAAAGACCTCGGCGAGTTCGCCCGTGGTGGCGGAGTTCAACCCGGAGCCGCTGCGTCTGGCGATCCAGGGTCTGACCGCAGAATGCCGCAGCCGGGCGCGGCCGGCCCAAGTGGACCACTGGCTCGAACTGGTGCAAGGCTATGAGCAGGCCTTCGCGCAGCCCTGCCCGCAGGACAGTCCGTTACCAGCACTCTGGCAAGAGGTCGCCGGTCGCCTGCAGGAGGTTTGGTCGCTGGAGGTGCTGGCGCAGGCGGCGGGTTGCAGCAGCGAGAGTCTGCGCCGACTCTGCTTCCGGGAACTCGGTCGCAGCCCCATGCAGCAGTTGACTCACTTGCGTATGCACCGGGCGACCAAGCTGCTGGCCACCACCGAGCTTCGCCTGAGTGCCGTCGCCCTGGCCGTGGGCTATGCGGATCCTCTGGCGTTCTCCAACGCCTTCAAGGCCAACGTCGGCTGCCGCCCCTCGGAATACCGCCAGCGCGCGGCCGGCGGTGAAACGGGCGCGGGACGGGGGCGGTTGCGTGACGGGATCGAAGGCGGCGCGGGGGCGGGTTCCGGCGGCCACGGCTGTTGAAAATTGTGGAGTGACCGGTCACGCGGCCCAATCTGGCGGGTGGGCGTGTCCGAGTCCGTGCCCAATGAAACTATTCCTTCGGCAACCAACTCTTGACCCATGCCGTCGGTTAGGCCTTCATATCCCCGCAACTGAAAACAACGTGATAGTTACAAAGGTTCAAAGGTGAATCGGATGGTTCAAGTGTACACCGCCATACGTCGCTGTGAGCTAACCATTTAGCCATTTAATTACCCTATGAAAACTCTCTACCTCGACACCTTCAGCGGCATCAGCGGGGACATGTTCCTCGGTGCGCTGCTGGACCTCGGCCTGGATTTCGCCGCCCTGCAACAGGAACTGGCCAAGCTCGGCGTCCCTGGCTACCACTTGCACGCGGAGCGCAAAACCAAGGCCAGCATCGCCGGCGTCGCCTTCAACGTGCATCTGGAGCACGGCCACAGCCACGGCCACGACCATGCTCACGTTCACAGTCACAGTCACGAGCCGGCGCACAGTCACGACGACAGCCGGAACTTCGCCCAGATTCAGGACATCATCCGCGGCAGCGCGTTGTCGGACTGGGTGAAAGAGAAATCCATCGCCGTGTTCCGGCGTGTCGCGGTCGCCGAGGGAAAAATTCACGGGCACCCGCCGGAGCAGGTCCACTTCCACGAAGTCGGCGCGCTCGACTCCATCGTGGACATTGTCGGGGCGTGCATCGCGCTGGAGTTGCTCGGTCGGCCGCGCGTGCTGGCGTCGGCGGTCGTCGAGGGCAACGGCTGGGTGAAGTGCGCTCACGGGGTGCTCCCCGTCCCCGCCCCGGCGACGCTGGAAATTCTCAGCGCCCGGTCCATTCCACTCACGCAATGCGACGAGCCGCATGAACTCGTCACGCCGACCGGCGCGGCGTTGCTCGCCGAATTCGCCGAGAGCTTCGGCCCCCTGCGCGAGCTGGCGGTCGTGAAGATCGGCTACGGCCTGGGCACGCGCGACCACCGCTCCCGGCCGAACGTCCTCCGCGCCTGCCTGTGCGAGCCGGTCGCCGCCGTGCCCTCCGTGCATGATTGGGAGACCGACACCATCGCCGTTCTGGAAACCAATCTCGACGACGTCAGTTCCGAGGTGCTCGGCCATTTTGTCGAAACGGCCCTGGCTGCCGGCGCTCTCGACGTGTTTCACACGCCCATCCAGATGAAGAAGAACCGTCCCGGCGTGCTGCTCACGGTGCTCTGCGCCGTGCCGGATGCGGACCAGTTCTCCCGGCTGCTCTTGCGCGAGACCAGCGCCTTTGGCGTCCGCCGGACGACGGCGGAGCGCCGCAAACTTCGGCGCGAATTCGTGAAAGTGGCGACTCCCTACGGCGAGGTGAAGGTCAAGCTTGGCAAGCTGGACGGCCAGGTCATCCAAGCCGCGCCGGAGTATGAATCTTGCAGGCAGCTTGCGGATCAAGCCGGCGTGCCGTTGAAGGAAGTCTTCCAAGCGGCCTCGGCGGCAGCGCGGCCACAGAACCTGGCGGTTTAGTTGGTCTGCCCTGCCTGTCCTGTCGCCTTCGCTGACCCCGCCGAGATCTGGCACCGCCGCTTGACGGTTTTGTAGCGGCAGTTCTTATTTTGACCGTGGGTCACGCCAAGAACCGGCTAAAGCCGGGACTCCGAACGGCCTT
>CAINDV010001251.1 GCA_903847485.1 uncultured Verrucomicrobiota bacterium | reverse complement strand
CGCGCGTAAAAAGTTCGGGGTGGTCTCATTTTGACCCTGACCGCCTAAAGGCGGAACTCCGCACCCGCAAGACGTTGCCCAAGGCCGCTCGGAGTCCCAGCTTTAGCCGGTTCTTGGTGTGACCCACGGCCCGAATGAGAATTGCCGCCGGCCAACCGATAGTTGGTGACAAAGGGGCCGCGACGGGCTACAAACCAGCCTCGACTATGACCTTATCCAAGCCATCCGAGCGCCGCGCTAAGTGGAGTTTCCTGCTGATCTTCCTTCTCCTGGCGGCGGGCATTGTCACGCTCGGTTACCGTTACTACCGGAACTACGAGCGGCAATTTCGCGCCGCCGCCGAGCAGCAGCTTTTGGCCATTGCGGAACTGAAAGTGAGCGAGTTGACGCGGTGGCGCGAAGAGCGAATGGCGGATGGTGCCATCTTTTACCAGAACCCTTCCTTCTCCGCCCTGGTACGGCGCTGCCTCGCGCAACCAGCGGACGCGGACGCGCAACGCCAGCTTCTGGACTGGTTGGGCAAATACCCGGCGAGTAAGGAGTTTAATCAGGTTCGGTTGTTGGATACTCAGGGCGTCAGTCGCATGACCATTCCCGCCGGGCGGCCGCCTGCGTCTTCCTATATTTTGCAGCAAAGCCAAGAAGTCCTGCTGTCCGGTCAAATTATGTTTCAGGATCTCTATCGCAGTGTACTGGATCAGCGCATCTATCTGGCCGTGCTGGTGCCCATCTTCGACGAGGCGGACGGCAACCGTCCGCTCGGCGTGCTCGTCTTGCGCATTGATCCGGCCACCTATCTTTATCCCTTCATTAAACGCTGGCCCACACCCAGCCTGACCGCCGAGACGCTGCTGTTGCGCCGGGACGGGAACGAGATTCTCTATCTCAATGACCTCCGCCACCTATCGAACGCGGCCCTCGCCTTGCGCCTCTCGGTGGCGCGAACCGATGTTCCCGCAGTCAAGGCCGCCTTGGGGCAGACTAACAGCATGCTAGGCATGGACTATCGCGGCGTGCCGGTGCTCGCCGCCGCGCAAGCGGTGCCCGATTCGCCCTGGTTCCTGGAGGCCAAGGTGGACACTGCGGAAGTGTTAGCGCCAATGCGGAAGCGACTCTGGCAAGTGGTTGTCATGCTCGGCCTGTTGCTCTTCGGCGCGGGGGCCGGGGTGGGCTTAGTCTGGCGGCAACAGCGCGTCCGGTTCTACCGGGAACAGGCGGCGACGGCGGAGACGCTGCGTGAGAGCCAGGAAAGATTCCGGAAACTCTTTGAACTATCCGCGGACCTGGTCTGCATTGCCGATCTTGAGGGCCGCTTCCGCGAGACTAACCCGGCCTTCTGCAAGGTGTTGGGCTATCCGAAGGAAGAGCTCGTGAGCCGGCCTTTCCTGGACTTTGTCCACCCGGAGGATCGGGACAAGACGTTGCAGGTCACCAAGGAAAAGCTGCAGCAGGGCAAAACGGTCCTGCACTTCGAAAATCGCTACCTGTGCAAGGACGGTGGGTTTGTATGGCTGGAATGGACGTCGCAACCGTCGGTGGCGATGGGCGTCACGTTCGCCATTGCCCGCGATGTCACTGCGCGCAAGCAGGCGGAGGCGGCGCTGCGGCTCAAGAATATGGTTTTCGACGTATCCATAGCCGCAAATAGTGTCGCCGGACTTGACGGTGTCATAACTGAGGCCAACGATGCGTTCCTTCTGTGTTGGGGATATCGGAGCAAGGACGAAGTCATCGGCCATCCTATATCGTATTTTCTCAAGGATTCCAACGAGGCCGAGGCCATAGTTTCTGCCCTCAACGAGAAGGGGCAATGGGAAGGAGACCTTACTGCGAAGAAGAGGGACGGTTCGATCTTCATTGCCCATACTATGGCGACTGTCGTTCGGAATGAAGACGGCAAGGTAACTGGCTATCAATCGTCAATAGTGGACATCACCAAGCGCAAGCAGGCGGAGGCGGCGTTGCGGGAGGCGGAATGGAAGTTCCGGGCGCTCTTCGAGCAGGGTCCTATTGGGGTGGCCTACCATGAAATGATCTATGACCCGGACGGCCAACCGATTGATTACCGCTTCCTTGATGCGAACGAAAGCTATCGCGAACTAACTGGGGTGGACCCGCGCGGTAAGACCGTGCGCCAGGCTTTCCCCGGCATCGAAAACGATCCCTTTGATTGGATCGGCACCTTTGGCCAGGTCGCCCGGACTGGGGTGCCGATTCGCTTCGAACAGTATCTCCAGGCTAACGGTCGCTGGTACGATTGTGTCGGGTACCAATACCAGCCGGATCACTTCGTCGCGGCGTTCCTGAATATTACCGCCCGCAAGCAGGCCGAGGCCGCCGTTCACCGCGAACAGGAATTTGCGCGCACCTTGCTGGATAACATCACCGACGGCGTGGTAGCCTGTGACGCCCAGGGGACTCTGGTGTTATTCAACCGAACCGCGCGAGAGTGGCACGGCATGGATGCGCTCGCTCTGCCCCCGGAGGAATGGGGCCGGCACTACAGTCTTTATGGGCCGGATGGCGCTATGCCGCTGCCCACCAAGGACATCCCGCTGGTCCGGGCATTCCGCGGCGAAACCATCCACGATGTCGGTATGACGGTCATCGCCCAAGGTCAACCACCCCGGCACCTGCTGGCCGCGGGCTGCCCGTTCTTTGATGCCCAGCATAACTTGTTAGGCGCGGTGGTGGCGATGCGTGACTGCACCGAACGCAAGCAGATGGAAGCCAAACTTGTCACTATTCTTAAAGCCGTTGAGTCCACTAGCGACGCGGTGGGGATTTCGGATGCTCAGGGGCGTCATTTTTTCCAGAACCAGGCTCTATCCAACCTATTCGGCTACGCCACTGCCGAAGAGTTGCAGGCCGCCGGCGGGGGGCCAATCGTGGTCAAAGATCCGGCGGTTGCCAAAGAGATGTTTGAAAGGATCACGAGCGGAAAGTCCTGGGCTGGTGAGCTGGAAATGGTGACGAAGAGTGGCCGGGTCTTTCCCGCCTACGAACGTGCCGATGCGGTCCTGGATAATGAAGGCAAGGTCATCGGACTTATCGGTATCATCTCCGACATCACCGTGCGCAAGGCGGCCGAGGCGCAACTGCAACTCACCCTGGCTGACTTGGAGCGCTCGAACCAGGAGTTGGAACAGTTCGCCTACGTGGCCTCGCATGATTTGCAGGAACCGCTGCGGATGGTGGCGAGTTACACCCAATTGCTGGCGCAAAGATACGAAGGTCAGCTCGATGCCAAGGCCAATAAGTATATCCACTACGCGGTGGACGGTGCCCTCCGCATGCAGGCTCTTATCAATGATCTGCTGACCTATTCGCGCGTCGGCACGCAAGGCCAGCCGCTGGCACCTACCGACACCCAGGCTGTCCTGGGCGAGGCGCTGCGGAACCTAACCGCCACGATCGCGGAGAGTCAGGCCGTCATTACCAACGCCAACCTGCCGACAGTGCGCGCCGACGCGGCCCAACTCGTCCTGGTGTTCCAGAACCTGCTGGCCAATGCCATCAAGTTCCGGGGCCAAGACTTGCCGCGCGTCCATATCTCTGCCCAGGAGCGCCCCGGAGAGTGGGTCTTCGCCGTCCAGGACAACGGCATCGGCATTGCGCCGCAGCACGCGGAGCGGGTCTTTGTGATCTTCCAGCGCCTGCACACCCGGGAAGAGTATCCCGGCACCGGCATCGGTCTGGCGGTGTGCCAGCGCATCGTGGAACGGCACGGCGGCAAAATCTGGTTCACGTCCGCGCCGGGAAATGGCTCGACATTCTTCTTCACAGTGCCAAAGTAACGAGGCGCGTGCGGTATCTCTCGCCAGGAAGTCTTTTCCACTTGGCGTTCTTGGCGGCTTGGCGAGCTAAAAAAACGGACACAAGTTATGACTGAGAATGAGATAGGTAGGATCGTTGTTGATGCGGCGATTGCCATCCATCGCGAGTTGGGACCCGGGCTTCTGGAGACAGTCTATGAAGCCATCCTGGCACGCGAACTTATGGACTGCGGCCTGCATGTCGAGCGGCAGGTGCCGGTGCCTATCCAGTTCCGGGGCATCCGTTTCGAGGAAGGATTCCGAGCCGACCTCATCGTCGAAGGGAAGGTGATTCTCGAACTGAAGTCAGTCGAGACGGTCAACAACGCCCACAAGAAGCAACTCCTGACGTATCTGAAACTAACCGGGATGAAACTGGGGTCCTGCTCAATTTCGGTGCCGCGCTCATGAAGGACGGCCTCACGCGCACCGTCAACAACCTACCCGAAGATCCATGAATAAACTCTCTCGCCAAGCCGCCAAGCGCGCTAAGAAGTTTTCCCACTTAGCGTTCTTTGCGCCTTGGCGAGACCAACCAACGACCACTAATCCAACCTACTATGAAATCCATTGAAATCCTGCTCGTCGAAGACAACCTCGGCGACGCTGACTTAGCCCGCGAGGCCCTGGAAACCGGCAAGGTGCGCAACACCCTGCATGTGGTGGGCGACGGCGAGGCCGCCCTGGCCTTCCTCCGGCGTCAGGGTAAGTATGCCACCGCACCGCGGCCCGATCTCGTGCTCCTGGACCTCAACCTGCCGAAGAAGGACGGCCGCGAGGTGCTTGCCGAAATCAAGTCCGACGACGATTTGAAGCGCATCCCGGTGGTGATCCTGACCACCTCCAAGGCCGAAGAGGACATCCTCAAGACCTATAACCTGCACGCGAACTGTTACATCACCAAGCCGATTGACTTGCACCAATTTACCAAGGTGGTGCAAGCCATCGAGGACTTCTGGTTCACCATCGTCAAACTGCCGCCGAACGGCACCAACCTATGAGCGAAACCCTGCGCATTCTGGTCGTGGAAGATAACCCGGCGGACGCCGACTTCATCCAGGAGGTGCTGCCGGAAACCGGGCCGGTGAGTTTCCAGGTCGAGGTGGTGGCGCGGCTGGCCGCAGCCCTCACCCGGCTGGCCCGCCCCGGCATTGACCTCGTCTTGCTGGACCTTGGCCTGCCCGACAGCCAGGGACTGTCCACCTTCCTCAAGCTGCGGCTGGCGATGCCGCAGGTTTCGGTGATCGTGTTGACGGGAACCGATGACGGCGAATTGGCCACCAACGCCGTGCGGGCCGGCGCGCAGGACTATCTCGTCAAGGGTAAGTTCGACCGGAACCTGCTGGCCCGCACAGCCCAGTATGCCGTGGAGCGCCAGAAGACAATGGAGAAACTACAGAGATACCAAACCGTGTTGAAGGTGCAGAACGATGATATGGGCCGGTACCAAGAGAGGCTGGCCGCCGCCCAGGCGCGATACTTCGACCTCTACGACTTAGCGCCGGTGGGCTATGTCACCGTCACGGAGCCAGGAGTTATCCTAGAGACCAATCTGGCCGCCGCCACCTTGCTGGGCGTGGTGCGGAGTGAGTTGGTCGGACAGCCGATCACCCGTTTCATCCCCCAAGAGGACCAGGATACTTACCGCCGGCACCGTCAGCAGATCTTTACGACCGGTACTCCGCAGGCGTGCGAATTGCGGATGGTGACCAAGGACGGCACGCCGTTTTGGGCGCAACTGGCGGGCACCGCCGCGCCGGACGCCGCCGGCGCGATCGTCTGCCGCATCGTGCTGAGTAACATCACCGAACGCAAACAGGCGGAGGCGGCGCTGCGGGCAAGTGAGGAGCGGCACCGGACCATCCTCAAAACGGCTATGGATGGCTTCTGGCTGACTGACCTGCAGGGGCATCTGCTGGAAGTTAATGAAACCTATAGCCGGATGAGCGGCTACAGTGTGCCGGAACTGCTAGGCAAGCAGGTGCTCGATCTGGAGGCCGCCGAAACGGCCGAAGCCACCGCCGCTCACATCGAACGGATCATAGCGCAGGGGGAGGATCGTTTCGAGTCCCAGCACCGCCGCAAGGATGGGAGCGTGTTCGATGTCGAAGTCAGCGTTCAGTACCAGCCCGCGGACGGCGGGCGGATGGTGGCTTTTCTGCGCGACATCACCGAGCGCAAACAGGCGGAGGAGGCGCTGCGGGAGAGCGAAGAGCGGTTCCGCGCCATCACTCTCCACACCCCGGATCACATCTTCATGCAGGACTGCGACCTGCGTTACCAGTTAGTCATCAATCCACAGTTGGGCCTCACCGAGGCAGACATGGTCGGGAAGACCGACCAGGATTTCCTCGGTTCGCAGGATGCCGAGAAGCTCATGACCACTAAGAGGAAGGTGTTGGCAACGGGCGAACCGGTTCAGTTGGAAACGTCGCTTGAGAACTCGAAGGGGGAGACGGAGTTCTTCGAGGGAGCTTACATTCCCAAGTTCGACTCGGCTGGCAAGGCCGACGGGCTGATCGGTTATTTTCGCAACACCACCGAGCGCAAACAGGCGGAGGCGGCCTTGCAGGCCTCCCTCCGTGAGAAGGTATCGCTGCTTCAGGAGATTCATCATCGGGTAAAGAATAACATGCAAGTCATCAGCAGCCTCTTGCGGCTGCAATCCCGCCAGGTCGAAAACCCCATCGCCAAAACCGTGCTACTGGACATGATCAACCGGATCGGGTCCATGGCCTTGGTCCACGAACACCTTTACCGCTCGGAAAACCTGGCGGAGGTGGACCTGGCCACTTACCTCCGGAGCCTATGCGTCAAACTGTTCCGCGCGCTGGTGGTCACGCCCGGCGTGGTTCAACTCCGGCTGGACCTAGCCCCCGTCCGCCTGGAGATTGACCAAGCCATCCCCTGCGGTCTGCTCGTCAACGAGCTGATCGCCAACGCGCTCAAACACGCCTTTCCCGCGGGCCGCACCGGCGAGCTGCGTGTCGAGTTCCAACAGCTCGCCGGCGGTGCGCAGTTGCGCCTGCGGGTGGCCGACGACGGCGTGGGCCTGCCGGCGAACTTTGATATGCAACAACTGACCTCGCTGGGCCTGCAATTGGTTGCCGATCTAACCCGTCAGCTCGGCGGCACGCTGACCATCGGGCCTGGCCCAGGCGCGGCGTTTGAAGTGCTCTTCCAAGACCGCCGCGGGCAGCCGAAGGCCGAATGAAGAATGAAGAATGATGAAGGACGAATCGTCGTCTCCAACCGGTCGGCTTGGGGCCGAATCTTACGTTCCGTCCAATCAAGGACTTAGTGAGTTTCATGCTTTGGGCTTAGTCATTCGGGCTTAGTCATTCATTCGTCATTCGTCATTCATTCTTCATTCTTCGTCCCCCCGCCGGGTGCCCTCACCCGGCGGGTGGGCGGGGCCATAATGAGATTGCCGGACGGAACCAGTCGCACAACCCCTGCGCCTCGTCTCACGCCTTAGATTGACCACGGAATCTTGGTCACCGCAGAGGGCCGGTCACTCGTAACGCAGCGCCTGGATAGGATGCAGGCGGGCGGCTTTGATCGCGGGAAAGATGCCGGCACCGATGCCGACGATGACACTGAAAGCGACCGCGACGATCATGGAGTCGGGGGTAATCACCGGCGCATTGGCCGTGGGGGTGATGACTTCCAGCACCCGCACAAAGCCAAAGGAGGCCGCCACACCCAGGCCCGCGCCGAACAAGGCAATCGCCACACTCTCGATCAGCACCTGACTGAAGATGGCCAGGCCCGTCGCGCCCACGGCTTTGCAGATACCGATCTCGCGGATGCGTTCGTTGATACTGGCCAGCATGATATTCATGATGCCAATGCCCCCCACGAGCAAGCTGATGGCGGCGATGATGCCGCCGCTCATGCGGGCGTTGTGGATTTGCTGGTTGATGCCATCGAGCCGATTCTCCTGGGTCTGGAAGGCAAAGTTTTCGATGCCGCGATGGGTGGTCATCATCACATTGCGGGCTTGTTGGAGGGCTGGCTCCAATTGCTCGAAGGTGGCCACTTTGAGGTCCACATCCGAAAGACGCGGGTCGGGGATGTTATCCTTGCCACTGGCGGCACGAAAGCGCACCCAAGCCGTGTTCAGTGGCATATAGACAGTCATGTTTTTCCGATAGAAGGCCCAGTTGCCATGGCCGCCCCAACCGCGCTGGCGGGCCGGACCGGCCGGCGTTGCCGGGGCACGCTTAGGGGCGGCCTCGCGCTCGCGTTTCTCTTGCTCGCCTTCGTAACGGAGCAGCATGCCGACGATGGTAAAGGGTTGGTGGTTGATGTTAATGACTTCGCCGAGGGGTATGATGTCGCGCCCCACCTGCTCCGGTGAGCCGAACAGTTCATCGCGGATGCCAGTGCCTATAACACAGACCGGACTGGCATTTTCCTCGTCGAGATCGGTGAAGAACCGTCCGTGTTCCAAGGTATGCAGGTTCATGTCCAGAACGGCCGGCCAGACGCCGACGCATTCGGAGGGCATGGCCATCTTCTCACCGCGACTCAACATGGCGTAGCTGACGGCCATCTCTGGAGAAATGAGCCGCAGCATGGGAGCGCTGGCTTGTAAGGCCAGGACGTCGGCCAGCGTGCGTCCGGGTGCCTGGTCGGCCAGGTGTTCCTGATCGGTGGGCACGTCTTCTTCCTCCAATAGCACTTTGTCAGCGCCGCCCATGGCGATCATGGTTTCTTTCATCCCGTTTTCCATGCCTTTGATAATGGCCGCCATGCCAACCAAGCTGGCCACGCCCAGGATGATTCCCAGCATCGTCAGGAGCGACCGGAACTTGTGCGCCCAGACTTCTTTCAAGCCGACGAGAATGGTGGTGAAGAGGGTCATGGGATGGCCTAGGTAAGAAGTATCGGCGACCGGCTCGCCGCCTTCCGGCTAAGCCGTATCCATGCCGCAGAAAATGTTGGCAAGTGTGTGGCAGTCAGCGTAGGACAGGCGTCGCGCCTGTCTCCACCTTCACTCCCATGGCACAATAATAGGTGAGCGTTCCCAACCCATCGGATTCCTTCACCAGAACCAATGTTTTGCGATGTCAGAGACAGGCGCGACGCCTGTCCTACGGCATAGATACGGCTAAGAGTGTGTTTGACAACTCTGGCCATCGGCCATTGGCCATTGGCAATGACTTCACTCATACCGCAGCGCCTGAATAGGATTGAGCCGGGCGGCTTTAATAGCGGGGAACAGTCCGGCCAGAATGCCAATGAGCACGCTGAAGGCAAAGGCGGCCCCCAGCGAACTTAGTGTGATAACGGGGGCGTTCTCCGTAGGTGAAAAGGAACCAATTAGTCGCACCAGCCCAAACGAAGTCGCCAGACCAACTAATCCGCCTAAGACGGCAATCACCAGTGATTCCACAAGAATCTGGATGAAGATGTCGCTCGTGGAGGCGCCGACAGATTTGCGAATGCCGATCTCGCGGACGCGCTCGGAGATACTGGCGAGCATGATGTTCATAATGCCAATGCCGCCGACGAGGAGGCTGATGCCGGCGATCAGGCCGCCACTGAGCCGGGCATTGCGGATGAAGGTGTTGATCTGCTCGGCCCATTCTTCCTGGGTGCGGAAGGTGAAATCCTCAAGGCCTTGATGCGTGTTCATCAACACGTTACGAATCTGTTGCAAGGATGCGGTCAGGTTGTCCACACTTTCGATCTTCAACTCCAGCGAGGAAAGCCGTGGATCCGCGAAAGCCGCGGCGGGTGCGTCGCGCCCGCCACCACGACCACCGGAACTGAAGGTGCTAGGTCCCATGCCCGAGCGAAACTTCATCCACATCGTATTGAGTGGAACATAGATGGTGGCGTTCTTAAGGTAGAAAACGAAGTTACCATGACGCGCGTGGCCACGATCTCTCGTGACGCCGCCCTTCTGTTGTTGGAGCGCGGCTTGCAGTCGGGCGTACTCGCGCACCTTCTTGTCTTGCTCGCTCTCGTAGTGTTGGAACAGTCCGATGATGGTGAACGGCACACCGTTGAGATAGATCGTCTCGCCGACGGGAATGATCTCACGTCCGACCTTGTCGGGTGCGCCCCACAGTTCATCGCGGGTGGCGGTGCCGATAACACAGACACTGCGGGCCGTTTCGTCGTCGAGCTCGTTGAACATGCGGCCATGGGCGATAACATGCTCGCCCATTTCCAAGGCCACGGGCCAGACGCCGCTGGTGAGCCAGGGACGGAAGGCCTTCCCATTGGCGGAGGCGGTGATGTACTGGCGCATCTCCGGGGAAATGCGCGTGACCAACGGGGCACCGTAGTCCAGCGCGTAAACGTCATTGATGGTGATGCCGACGGCCTGATCGGTAAGATGCTTTTGCTCAATGGGCAGCTCCTGGGGTAGGATGCCGATCCGTTGCAATCCGCCAATGGCAATCAAGGCTTCCTTGGCACCGTTCTCCATGCCTTGCACCAACGCTGACATCGCCACGAGACTGGAGACGCCCAAGATAATGCCGAGCATGGTAAGGAGCGAACGGAACTTGTGCGCCCAGATCTCACGCAAGCCCGCTATGACGGTGGTGTTGAGTTGCGCGGAGGAATGCCTAAGCACCTCGGACGAGGTAGTCAGCGGGATAGGTTGGTGGGTAACTTGGCGCACGCGATTCTAGGCCGGGGCGGCGGGAAAGGGGCGCTTCAGCCCGGTGAGTATTTCATCTGCCTTGCTGGCAATTTTGCCATCGCGAATCTCAATGCGGCGCGGGGTGACGGCGGCAATCTCCGGATCGTGCGTGACCAGCACAATGGTGCGACCTTCGGTGCTAAGGTGACGGAAGAGCTTCAGGATCGCTTCGCCGGTGTGCGAATCGAGATTGCCCGTGGGCTCGTCGGCGAAGACAAGCCGCGGACTGTTCACCAAGGCGCGGGCAATGGCGGCGCGCTGTTGCTGGCCGCCGGAAAGCTGGCTGGGACGGTGGCGGGCGCGATTACTCATGTCCACGGATTCGAGCGCCGCCAGGGCGCGGGCGCGGCGTTCCTTGCCGGAGACGCCACTGTAGATCATAGGCAGTTCGACATTCTGGAGGACATTCAACTTAGGCAATAGGTTGAAGAACTGGAAGACGAACCCAATCTTGCGGTTGCGCAAGGTGGCGAGTTGACGTTGGGTGGCATCCTGAATCATAACCCCATCGAGCTGGATCGTTCCCTTACTCGGACTGTCCAGGCAGCCCAGGATGTGCATCAAGGTGGACTTACCACTGCCCGACGGCCCGATGATGGAGATGAACTCGCCGGCTTCAATGTCCAGCGACACATCATCCAGCGCGCGGATTTCCTCGCCGCCTAAGTGGTATATCTTGCTGACGTTGCGCAGTTCGACCAAGGCCATAGGTGCGGGGATCCTTTTGGAAGCGAAGACTCCTTCTTACCGGGCGGGGCCGGAGCGGACGGCGGGTGCGGCGGTCGAGTTAGTTCCCGTGGCGGGAGTAACCGCCGTGCCTGAACGCCCGCCAGAGTTACTCTTGGGCCGCGCCGCCTCACCACCGCCGGGCCGCTTGCCGGCCGCCTGTTTGGCTTTCTTGTCGCGTTCCTCTTTCGGCAGTTCCAAGGCGACCACCTCGCCCTGAGTTAGTCCTTCCTGGATCTCGGCCAGGAAGTAATCAGCCACGCCGACTTTCACGTTGCGTTTCTCGAAAGCGTCGCCAACTTGAACATAGACAAAGCGCTCGTATTGGCCGGAGTCAGCGTTCCTCTCTGTGTAAACCGCCGCCAGTGGCACCGCTTGAACATTGTCCGCCGAAGACACGGGAATCTTGATATTGGCCGTCATGCCGGGGCGGATCCGCTCGTCCACGTTCTGGAGTAGGATGCGCGTCGCGAAGCCTTTGATATTGTTCTTAAGCGTCGCCTGCGGAGCGATCCGTTCCACCACGCCAGTGACACGCAAGCCCGCCACCGCTTCCACTGTCACCTCGACTGACTGAGTGGATTTGAGACGCGGGACATCGGCTTGGTTGACGTGGGCATTAATGACCATCGAGTTAAGATCCGCGATGGTGAGGACTTCGGTGCCGCTGTTGAAACCGCCGGAACCGGAGACGGCCTGCCCTTGAGAGACTGGGCGGATAAGCACCGTGCAATCAAAGGGCGCCCGCACTTCCGTCTTAGTAAGTCGCTCCTCGATGATCGCTAAGTCTCTCTGCGAGCGGTCCAAGGCATTCTTGGCGAGGTCGAAAGCCGTCTTAGTGTCGTCGAACAGTTCCTGGGAGATAAGACGCTCATCGAGTAACTCCTGGGAGCGTTTGAGGTCGCGCCCGGCTTTTTCCAGCGAGAGCTGGGAGCGTTCAATATCAGTCAAGTTAGAGGCGCGCTGCTGCTGGAGTTCCTTGTCGTCGAGCTTGAAAAGCAAGGCACCCTTCTTCACGCGATCGCCTACGTCCACGGGCAAATTCTCGATCTTGCCGTTGATTTCCGGGCGCACGGAAACCTGCTCAGCGGGGCTGATTTCGCCGGCGGCGTTGACCGCAAAGCTGATGTTCGTCTGGATGACGATAGCCGTCGTCGGACGCTTGGACGCGCCTTCGACCGGAGTGATCTTTCGTCCGTTCTGGAAGAACCAAACGGCTCCGGCGGCTACAACCACCAAGGTTATCAAGACTAGGAACTTCTTCATGAATAGCGGGAAATGAAATCTGTCCGACGCGGCCGGGAGCGTTTCATTCAATCCGGCTGCGAATAACTCCCGCCGCCGAGGTGGCGACCGGAGTGACGTGGCCGAAAGCCGAAGGGGAAATCCTCAGCCATAACCCAATCCTCAGTGAAGCGGTAGGGCGACGCTCCTGCGGAGCCGGGGGAAAAGGCTCGGCAGGAGCCTCGCCCTACCGCTGGACGACTTTTTGAACACGCTCTTAAATCGTCTGTGCCAGATAGCCGCCGTCTATCCGAAGGTCGGCGCCAGTCACGAAACTGCTGGCCTTGGTGCTGGCCAGGAAAATAACTGCCCCGACTAGTTCGCGGGCTTCGCCGAAACGGTTCATCGGCGTATGACCCCAGATAGCCTTGGTGCGGTCAGAGGGAGAGCCGTCGTCGTTGAAGAGTAACTTGCGGTTCTGCTCGGCGGGGAAGAAGCCTGGCGTGATGGTGTTGACGCGGACGCCTTGGGTGGCCCATTCGCGGGCGAGAAAGCGCGAGAGACTCAGCACCGCCGCCTTGGCCGCCGAATAAGTGACGACGCGGGACAACGGCAAATGCGCCGAGACACTGGCGATATTGATAATGCTGCCCTTGCCGCGCCGGCACATAGCCGGGCCGAACTCCTGACACGGCAGCAGCGCGCCGCCAGCTAAGTTGAGGTTGAAGTTAGCCTGCCAGTCTTCGAGCGCGATTTGTTCAAAGGCCCGCTCCGCCGACACCGTCACCTTGGGATCGTTGCCGCCGGCGGCGTTGAGTAGGATAGTAGGCGCACCGAGCGCCGCCTCCACGCTCTGGTGTGCCGCCGCCAGGCTGGGCCGGGACACAGCGTTGGCGGCGAAAAAGCCCGCCTGCCCGCCTTGGTCGCGGATCGCCTTGACGCGCGCCTCGCCGCGTTCGGCACTGCGGTCGAGATCGAGGATGGCGACTTTTGCTCCGGCTTGGGCCAGGCCTTCCGCCAACGCGCCGCCCAAAACACCAGCGCCGCCGATGACGACGGCCACTTCGCCAGTTAGATCGAACAGGTTCAACATGGGTGCAGAGTAACGCCCCGGAGCAACTGTGGGAAGCAAAATGTGGGTCCGGAAGCAGGGCT
>CAINDV010001250.1 GCA_903847485.1 uncultured Verrucomicrobiota bacterium | reverse complement strand
TCACGTCTGCCATACTTTTGGTTCTCCGTCGGTCCCCGGCCGGCCGCCGGCGGCTCCGTCCCAGGACCGTTCCAGGTTCGTTTTTACTCCGTCTTTACTTCGTTCTTACCCGGCTGCAGTCCCTCGTTATTGAGGACCAGCCAGGTTTAACGTTATCCTCGCATCGGTTTACTCCGTGTCCGGCATTTTCCCCCGCACAATGGGAGAACACGGCGCATCTGATCCGGGGTCCGGACTTGCACTGGGGCGGTTTGGGCCGCCTGAACAAGCCGTCAGGGGTTGGGTTCACCAAACTCAATTGCTGGTTGTCAACCGCAGGTTTTTGGTTGGCATGGGCAGGAGCCGAAACTCAGAAACTCAGAAAACGAATTAGGAACTCAGGAACTCAGGAAAAGGGAAGGCAGCAATCAGCGGTCAGGGGGCAAGGGGCAGAGGGTTAGCGGTCAAGAGTCAGGGCCGGAAAGCATGGAGCGGGGAGCGTGGAGCAGGGGGCACGCTTCGGGTTCAGCCCGCTTTGGGTTCCAATAGGGTCCGCTGGAAGGTTGGCAGGTCGGGAAGGAGAACCGCCTGGCGATGGAGGCGTTTGAGTTCAGCCTCGCCGACGATGGCGAGAATTTGCTCGCGAAGGGCATACGGGATTTCGCCGAAACGGACCTCCAAGACCTCCAGCACGTCTTCGCGCATGGCCTGGGTCTGCCCCTCGACCCGGCCTTCGGCGTACTCGTGCGCTTGGATGCTGGCGGCCAGGCGCGCTTCGCTTCCGTCAAGAGTTGACCGGATCGAGGCCCCGGCTGGACGACCACGGGAGACGGTGCATCGCGGGGTTGGTTTCGACAAGGCGCACTTGGACTGCCAATAGGCTGCGTCTTGAGCGTGAGCCTGAAACCGGCCAGGCTCCAGCTCCTGCCCCAAGTAGAAGACGCCTTGCCGACAACCGTAAGCAATGTGGTCTGAAGGCACGATCAGGTGGAAGTCGTGCGCGTGGGCATCAGGGTCGGTGTGGAACGTGAGCGCAAGGTATTCGAGCAGGAACCCGACGCATCCGTTCATTTCGTCGCGGGAGAACTCGGCCGGGAAAGGAGGGTGATAGGCGTGCGGGTCACAGGCTTCCGCTCCGAGAAGCTCGCGCCGGAACCGAAAATCCAGCCCGGAGCGGCATTGCACGATCGTCATCAGGTAGCGAACAGCCTGGCCCTGGTGTTCCAAGACGAGGAGGAACGGGAAGGTGAAGGAGTGTTTCCACTCGTCGAGGTGCAGACTGCTGCGCCCAAAGCGCCGCGCGAGCACCGCATAGGCGTACGGGAGGTCGAGGCCGCGCCCGGCCCAGCGCAGGTCCGTGAGCAGGTTGAAGACGTAGCCGTAATCCTCAAGAATAGGCAGCGTCTTCGTAAACCACGCGGCATATCCGTTTTCGGTCAAGCGCCAGAGCACCACCGGCTTGGTTTCCAAGGGGATGAGGAAGGGATCAAGACCGCGTTGGGCATGGCGGGGTGCCGGCCGGCTGGGGGCAGGAGGAACCTCCCCCAAGGTGAGGTTCCGCAGCCATGAGGTGAGGTAGGGAGTGGCTATGAGGTGCTCGCTTCCGGGAGCATCCAGACCCAGACGCTGCCGGACATGCTTGGGCGGGGCGGAAGTCATAATCGCAGGCTGGAGACAGCGGGCAGAGCCGGGCTATAGGCTCTTGAGTTGACGACGAAAGTCGTCGAGGTCCGTGACCACCGCAGCCAGGCGCGGCAGCCGTTGCAGCATGGCTTCGCTGTCCAGCGCCTGGAGTTCTTCCCGCAGTTCGTAGGGAAGTTCCCCAAAGCGCGCTTCCAGGAAATCCAAGGCCGCCGTGCGCAGCGCCTCAGCGCGGCCTTCGGTGCGGCCTTCGGCCCGGCCCTCGGCCCGGCCTCGGCGTTCGATGTTGGTGACGTATTTCATACTTTTGGAGTCTTCGTATTGCGCGTGTTCACGGTCAAATTCGCGTTCGAGTTTCTGGGGCAGGACGATAATCCAATCCACAAAGCTGAACAAGTCGAGGATAGTGCGCTTGGGGTAGTTGCGCTCATAGCCAAGCCGGGCCAGGGTGGTTTTCCAGGGGCGGCGTTGGCGGAGCAAGCCCTTGGTTTGCAGGGCTTTTATCTGGGCCAACACCACGATGGCAAAGGGATTGGGGTTCCGCAGCAACCGGGTTTCGTTCCGGGCCAGGTCGAGGAGCTTGCAGACGGGGAACCGGAGTTGGCTTTCACAACCCCAGAGTGCCTGCTGAAACCGGGCGGGTTTCCAATTCGGGTGTTCGTCGGCCAGGATGGCCAGACTGGCGACGGGGCGCTGGTAGCGCTGACAGATCCGGGAGTGATAATCGAACATCCGGCGCGGGAAGTCGGGATCGCGTTGAGCTTGGACTTCGACATGCAACAGCACCCGTTGCGCACGGCCTTCCACGGTCCACACCTGGACCAGCACGTCCACATTGCGCCGGCCGAGTTCGGAGCGACGGACAAGTTTCTGGAACTCCTGGCTGAGGAGTTGCACGCCTTTGGCCCAGTTGATCTGCCGGGCGATCGCCGGGAAGCACAGCTCCAGCGCCGGCTGGAAGTGGGTTTCCAGGATGTCCTTCCAAGGACTGTCGTAGTCGGACTTCACGGGCGGCAGGGCGGAAAGCTGAGGTCAGAGGTCAGCAATCAGCGGTCAGGGGGCAAAGGACAGAGGTTCAGGCGTCAAGTGCTGTTCAGGAGGTCGTCCATTCTGATGGCAAAGCCAGGGAGCAGTCGGGACGCGGCTATCTGCCCCAATCCGCAACGCATGGCCAGTTGGTAATTGCCCCGTTCCAAGAAAAGCACGTCCGCGCTCGCCGCTTCGGGGTCAATGATCCAGTATTCCCGCACGCCGTGTTGCTCGTAGAGGTCGCGCTTCTCGATGCGGTCGCGATGCCGGCTGCCCAGGGAAATGACTTCGGCCACCAGGTCTGCCGGACCCATGAGCACGCGCTGGATGAGGCCCAACCGGGCCGCCGAGAGGTAGGCCACATCGGGCTGGGTCACGCGGTGTTCGGAAAGGACCATGGAAAGGGGTCAGTTCTTGATATTGATTCCGCTGAAAAACCTCCGCCCCATTTTTCGGCTGGCGCGCTCGTCGCGGACTGATTTTTTTGGCAGGGCCTGAGTTTATGCTTGTGGCTGGGGCGAGCAGCGTGTAGCCCCTGCCATGCGTCATACCACTCGCCCGCCGTGGAGGAGCCCAACATGAGCCTGCCCGCCTTCTCCACACAGGCCGAACTGTTTTCTACCGCCGCGCTTTCTGCCAGTCTTTTTGGGGCCACGGATCGCTACCGGCTCTTTGCCCAGTTGGTCTATCCCGCGCTGGCAACCGCGCGCGGGCAATTGGAACAGTGCTACTGCGCCGACAATGGCCGCGTGGCCGTCGAACCGGTGCTGATGCTCGGCGTGAGTCTGCTCCAATATTTGGATGGCCTGCCCGACCGCCAGGCCGTGGAGATGCTGCGCTACCATGCCGGTTGGAACTTCGCCCTCAATCGGCAACTGGGCGACGAACTTTTTCACCCCACCACGCTGGTCAACTTCCGCCAGCGGCTGCTGGAACTTGAGCACAGCGCGCTCGGTTTCAGGATCATCCTGGACGCGCTGGTCGAAGCGGGACTGGTGTCGCGGCAAAGTCGGCAACGGCTGGATTCGACCCAAATGTTCGGTTTGGTCAGCCGGATGAGCCGGTTGGACTGCGTGCGGGAAAGCCTGCGCCTGGCCTTGCAGGAACTGGACGGGAGCGTGGGGCCTGAGGCCCGACCGGAGTTTTGGCAGGAATGTTGGGAGCGTTACGTGGAAAGCCAGACGGACTATCGCGCCGGCAGTGAGGCGCTGGGGCGCAAGTTGGTGGAAGCCGGTGCCGACACGGCGCGCTTGCTGGCGTGGGCGCAGGATCAGAACCCGTTGGTGTGGGGACCGCAACTGTTGTTATTGGCGCGCGTGTTTGGGGAACAATTTGAAATAAGCCAAGCCGAGGCGGCGCCCAAAGGCAAAGGCACACTGAATTCGGATCGCGTGCAGAACCCCCATGATCCGGAGACGACCTACGCGGTCAAGGGCGAGGAGGCAAAGAAGAAGGAACACGTCGGCTACAAAGTGCAAGTCGCGGAGACGGTCACGCAGGTCGAGTTGGGGCCGGGCGAGCCGACCCAAAATTTTCTGACCGGCATCGTGACTCATGCGGCGCACCAGAGCGACGCCGCGGGGGCCGAGAAGATGGACGCCGAGCAAGCGGCGATGGGCTTGGCCCCACCGCCGGTGCAGTATGTGGATGGGGCGTACGTGTCGGCTGAGAAGTTGGCGGAGGCCCAAGCGGAGGGCCGGAGCTTGATCGGCCCTGCGGCGGCCGCGGCGCAGAACAATGGCGGGCGCTATACCACCGAAGACTTCCAGATCGAGGTGGAGCAGCGCCAAGCGATTTGTCCGGCAGGGAAGGCCAACACGCAGTGCAGCCGGCTGGAAGAACAAGCCACCGGCAAAGTGACCTATCGGTTTGAATGGAGCACGCACTGCGCGGCGTGTCCCTTGCGGGAGCGCTGCGTGGGGGTCGAGCAAACCCATCGGACCCTGGTCGTGGGCGAACACCATAGTGCGTTGCAGGCGCGGCGGCGGGAACAAAAGACGGAGGCCTTTGCCCAACAGATGAAACACCGCAACGGGATCGAAGGCACGCTGAGTGAGTTGGTGCGGGCGCACGGAATCCGGCGGGCGCGTTACCGCGGCTTAGCCAAGGCGCGGCTGCAGAATTATTTTGCGGCCGCCGCGTGCAACGTCAAACGGTGGCTGCGCCGCAAAGTGTGGGCGCTGTCGCCCGCGGTCGCGGCGAGAGTTCCCGCCGTGAGTTAAACAAAAGGGGGGTACGTCCCCGGGGTGCTGGCTTAGGAGAAAGCGGCAAGGCACAAAGGACGCTCAGGGTGGGAGTAAAAAGTTCCTCCGGGACGATCTGGTTAGGGCATCCTCAGTGGATGACAGGATGGCTGTCGCCAGCAAGTGCGTTCTCCATTTCAAAAATGCTGCTGAAAAACCTATCCGTTCTCACCGGAATCGGTATTGGCTGCTCCGGCATCGGGTGCGAACGCGGGGCGGGAGGGAGCACCGTTCAAATCTCAGAGGCCAGATTGCAGATGAGCGCCCACTTGAGGTGCTGGCGCGGAGGCAGGTCGCCCCCAACATCTCGGCCCGCAGGCGGCGTCTGCCTCCAGCCAATTTCTCGCGTTTGCGCCCCAGCAACTCAAGTCCTCCCCGGTTGGCGCGCGGAAAAAGAGGCGTTGGTGCGGCGCCGGCAAGCTGCCGCCCTTGGCTTTCGTCCGGGATTTCCCGGTAAAACCAATAGGCACCGTTCGTGGTTGCTTTCCCAATCTCGTCGCCAGCACTTTCGTCGCGGGAATGAATATTAAAAACGAGGTGCGATGGCGAGACAAAACACAGTGGGTGCGGTGGAAATCTTGAAGGCGAAAATAAGCCTGCGCGCAAAAACGGCCAGATCAGCGACGCCGGAGAAGCGTCTATTCGCAGCGACGGGGCAAATCGGTTACGCGTAGCGACCGGCGGCAACGCGATCTGAAGGAGCGCAAACTCGTTGCCGCCATTCGCCCAGCGCGGCGAATAGACGGCGCGGGTACCTGCATTGCAAGGTCTGGTTGATCGTGATCTACCGTTGGGCGTTCAGAAATTGGCGTGGCTCGCCCGTTCCGAAACCTCTGTCGGGGATTGCTCAATCGGTGTTGATGCTGCTTCACGGCGGCGTGGAAGTGGATATCAAAAGGTCGAATTCCCCTGGATTTCGAGGGTTGCCGCACTCGAATGATGCACGCATCCATACCTGTTGAGCAATCCCCAACCCAGCTCTTAATTTGAACCTCTCAGATTTTCAGAATAATGGATGGGGCCGCCTTCAATGTCACCGGCCGGTCGAAAACCGAGCCGCTCGGGGGCGAATCGACCCAGCCACTGTTAGGTGAGGCGTTCATATCATTTCAAACGTTGCGGAGTTAAAGCCCAGAACTCATGTGCTTGCTCCACGCTAACGAGGTTGCGGTAGTGCCTGAAAAGCATGGCGTAATCCCCGTGCCCGAGAGCCTCCACCGGCTTCTCGACCCAAAATTCGGGCAGGTAATTGCTGGCAAACGTATGCCGCAGACAGTCCTGCACCCAGCCGGTCGGGGTAATTTTGTTTCGCTTTCCGGGCCGCTTCTCCCGACGAATCAGCCCCGCCTCCTCCCTGACAACCTCGAACCGCTTCCGCCGGTTCAAGGGTGGCAGGTCGCCGCCAAGGTCCAGCCAGGCCCGCAAGGTGGGGTGAATAGCCACCCGCCGGCGCTGCCGGTCCTTTGCGTGCAGGCCCCGGACGCTGATGAAACCAGCTTCGATCTCGCCCCATACCAACGCCCCGGCCTCCCGTTCGGGCCGCAGGCCACCGAACAGACAGACGGCCACGTAGGGAGCCAGGCCCAGGTCCATCCGCATCGTAGCCGCCATCAGACTTTCACACTGCGTCACGGAGAGGATGGCGGGGGCCTCATCAACGTCCGGCATCTGGCGGAAACCGATTTTGCGCAGGCTGACCGCTGGGGATTTCAAGAGGAGGTCCGCGGCAACCGCCCAGCGGAAGAACGCAGCCAGGGAGGTCAGATACGTGTTGAAAGTTCGGGGTGCCCAGTCTGGGCGTTGAAGCCAAGTTTGCAGATCCTCCCGCCGAATGCCGCCGAGGGCCGCTTGCTCCCGCCCGGAGATGAACCTGCCGACCGTTGACCGGAAGGCCGCCAGTGTCTTGGGCGCCAGTCGCATCGCCTGTTTTTCAGCCATGAACCGGTCAAAGGCCTCGCCCAGCGTCGATGCCATCCGGCCCGAGTCCTGATGCCGCAGGTAAAACTCGACGGCCTCCCGCAGCGTAAATCCTCCGCGATTCCCTTCCGCCACCAACAGGGCAATGTCGTTGCGCTGATCCGGCGACAGTCCCAGCCACCCGGCGCCGGCCGAGTCCTTTTGTGCCGCGAGGTCTTGCTGACAGGCTTCCGCCTGTGGCTTGCCCGCGAAGAACCTGCGCTGTCGCTTTCCGGTGGGCGGTCGCCAACTGACCATCCAAACCTTTCTTCCGCGCTTGGTGACCCGCGCGGGGGGAATTTTCACGGCGGCACGGTGCCATTTGGTGCCACTGTTTACAAGCTCAACCTGGTAACAACCCTGTCGCAACCACGTCACAACTCGCCGGCCGTTAATCGAATCGTCCGGGGGTTGCGCCCCATCGAAACTGGCTAAACTTCAAGCAAATGCGAGTTTTCCGTGTAAAATCCCATCTCCTCTAAACTTGTCTGGATGGTGGAGCCGACAGGAATCGAACCGGCGACCTTCTCATTACTAACGAGGCGCTCACTAGCCGTGATGCGAAACCACGCCAATGCTTCGCAGGGGATTCTTACAGCCGAAATCTTCAACTCCCGTTGGAATTACAATTCATATTCCACCGGAGCCTGATGCCTTGGCGATCTCGGGCTCGCTGGGGAAGGACACCACGTCGCGCCACTTCTCGATGTCTTCAACTCTTTCGCGTTGATAAAGTTGATGGACAAGCTCCGAAGCGTGGTTCACCAGGCGCATCGCGACCTCCCTTGGCACGCCGGCCCGCCGGAGCCGATTCACGTAGGTGACACGCAGACAATGGAAGCAAAGATGGGGGCATCTTTAGTTTGACGAAGAACTGCTGCCAGCGCCGGGACGGTTGGAATGGAAATTCCAGAGTATGGCGCTGCTGCCGTGCTGACAAATCCTCAAAGATTGGCTTCAAGGCGCTCGGCATGGGAATGGAGAAGGCCCGTTCCGCGCCGCCTTTCGGACAGGGAAACGTGATTTTGTTCTCTGCGAAATCCACGCAACTGAGTGGCACCCGCGTTTCGCGCAATCGACAGCCGGTGTGGAGGGCAATCGCAAAGGCCACCTGCATCCATTCCGGTTCTTGCGGCAGAGCCCGGCGCAGCAGTGCCAATTCCTCATCCGTAATCTCTGGCTTTTTCGCTGGCTTGTCCTTGTGCAGATTCAGGTTTGTCAGCGGGTTCGCCTCCGCATGTCCCAGGCGAACCGCCTCACCCATGATCAGAGAAAGAAACTTCAGTTCGAAGATGGCAGTATTTCGGCCCACGGTCTTTCCTGTCCGCTTCTTGAAAGTGGTCCGCCAATCGACGTATGCGACCCCCCGCTTGTAGGTGAGCTGGCGGGCGGAATGAATACGCTCATGTTGCATCCACAGCGCCACCCATTTCCACGCATCCAGGTAGCGCTCGCGGGTCGGCTCAGTTTTGCAGTGCCGGTGCAAGAACTGCGGCACCCAGGAGTCCCACGATTCGGTTCCCACCCCGGGTGTGCGCTGGTGTTCTTTGGCCTCCAATTCCGCGCGCAACACCCGGGCGCGGGAGGTCTCGTTGGGATCATCCGTTTTGAACCCGGTGGAACGGTGCCGTTCCTT
>CAINDV010001249.1 GCA_903847485.1 uncultured Verrucomicrobiota bacterium | reverse complement strand
GCTCGGCGGGCCGCTTCGGCGATTTGCTCCGGCGTCGCACCGGGGCGGCCGTAGGCAATGTTCTCGCCGATGGTGGCGGAGAACAGGATGGGATCCTGGAGCACGACGCTGACTTGTCGTCGGAGCCAGTTCAACTGGAGATCGCGCAGGTCATGGCCATCCAGAAGAATGGCGCCGCCGATCGGATCGTAGAACCGCAGGAGCAGGCTGGCCATCGTCGTCTTGCCAGCGCCGGTGCGCCCGACGATGGCGACGACTTGGCCGGGCGTGATGTTCAGGTCAACGCCCTGGAGCACCGGTTGCCCGGCTTCGTAGTGGAAGGCGACATCGCGAAACTCCACAGCCCCGGCAGTGGAAGGCATGGTTTTGGCGTTCGGGCGATCCTTGATGTCCGGCACAGCGTCAATGATTTGGAAGACCCGGCGAAGCTGCGCGCTGGCAGATTGGATCACGCTGGCGCTCTGACTGAAAGTCGTCATCGGCTGGTAGAGCATTCCGAGATAGGCGAGGAACACGAGCGTGTCGCCGACCGTCATCCGGCCTTGCAGGATCTGGTGTCCGGCAAACCCGACGACGGACGCGGTGCCAAGGGCCACAGCCAGTCCGGCGCAGGCCGAGTAGATCAACTGCGTGCGGGTCATCCGCTGGTTGGCACCCAGGCTTTGCTCAGACTGGTTGCGGAAGCGAAGCTCGGTTTCCGGTTCCAGCGTGAACGCCTGAATGGCCCGGATCGAAGAAAGCGACTCCTGCACGGTGGCGACCAGGGCGCTTTCGTTTTCGTGGTAACGGCGCGATTGCTCGTCAATCTGGCGCGAGAAGCCGCGAATAATCAGCAGGAACAGCGGCGCCACGGCCAGCGTGACCAGGGTGAGCCACGGATTCATCCGGACCATGAAGAACACCGCCCCGGCCAGCACCAGCACTCCGGTGACGATGGGCACCAGCGCGCCGTTGAGCAGCGATTGCGCGGCGTGCGAATCGTAGGCCACACGATACAGCGAGTCGCCCACCTTGGTGCGGTCGTGGTAGGCCAGCGAGAGGCGGTGAAGATGCTCGCAGGCGTGGCAGCGGAGTTGTTGCACCAACCGGGCACCGGCGCGAACGAGGAAGAAGTGCCCAATGGTCAGCGCTGTACGGTAAAGCACGGCCAGCACGAGTATGGACACGCAGACGGCGATGATGCCGCCAGCGGCGTCGTGCCGGGCGAAGGCGGGCCAGACCGCCGTCAAGGCCTCCGGCGGGGGCCGGTTGCCGAAGACGTAGTCCACGAGCCATTTGATGGGCCACGGCTGGAGGAGGTCCGCCAGCGTGGCCAGGACAAGCAGCGCGCCTCCGGCCAGGGTTTCCTTGCGTGCGGGACGCCAGTAAGGGATGAGTCGGCGAAACATTAGTGGTAAGTCTTGGCTTTCGGCATGCCTATGGGCCAGCCGCATTCCATGGCCATTTGAGACACAGCCTGGATCATGGTTTCCCGTGCCTTCACGTAGCGCCGCAGCACGAAGACAATCGGCACGGCCAGCGGCGCGAGATATAGGGCTTGCGTCATCGCCACGAGGGCGGCCATCAAGCAGCCCACGACCAGCGGCGCCTGGAGTTTCATTTTGGCGGTGACGCGGTAGCGCACGTAGTGCAAGGCCCGCTGCAAGTCTTCTTCATAGACTGAAGTCAACCGCAACGTGTAAGGGCCGGGGCCTAGCACCACTAGATCCGCTTCCTCCCATTCGCTGCCCGGCCGGACCACCCAGCCACAGGACTTCATGTGCGCCATGAGCCGCTGGAGCCAGATTTCCCGCTTAGGCAAATCGCCTTCGAGCAAGTCCGTGGCCGTGAATCTCAGCGTGCTCCGGCGCAACGCCCAGCGTCCTTGCACGCGGCCGATGGTGCGCGCCACCGGTTGCAGCAGATGCAGCAGGCCCACCATGAACAATCCGGCCGCCGCCGCGCCGCCGCGCCAGCGCTTTTCATGGACGCCGCGCCAGCCGGCGAGGAGCGAGGTTCCGATGGAAAAGAGG
>CAINDV010001248.1 GCA_903847485.1 uncultured Verrucomicrobiota bacterium | reverse complement strand
CGTCTCGGTAGAGCGCCGCCATCATCCTCCGCCGGGCCGGCCAGCGTCGGCCCGGCGTTTTTGCTGGCGAGGATGCGGCGCTCTGCCGAGACGCCGCTACGACCGCCAGTTGAGCGGAGCGTCCGGCGCGCGGGCCTCCGGCCCGCTTGGCGCTGAGCAATTTCCCACCGCGTCGTTTATGCTGAGCGCCTGATTCGGCCACGTCCCAAGCGGCCCTGAGGGCCGCGCGCCGTTCCGAAGCGGCGGTCTGGCGACCGCCGCCATTCTCCCCGCCGGGCCGGTGCGCGTCTGCCCTACAGGCCCGGTCGCGTGGCGGTTTCGGAGTTCGGGTTCAAAACGAGCGAATTAGATGTTAACGAATCACCAAAACGATGTGCTGGTCATCTCCTTGCTGAAACGCTGGCTGGGCGGTACTTACCAAGGGGCCGTCACGCCCGCTCACCTACAGGCGTATCTCGACGAATTCTCTTTCCGTTTCAACCGTCGCCTCTCGCAGCACCGCGGGATGCTCTTCTACCGGCTCATCCAACAAGCCGTGACCGCGCGCCCGTCGGCCGTGAAAGCTCCGTATGTGTCAAAACCACAACCTATGGCAGGCGCTTGAGTCCGGCAGCCACCCAGAATCTGGTAAGGCACCAGCGGATCAAGCTGCCGGAGGAACAGCCGGTACATGATCCCGGTGAGCGTCTGATTGCCCGTGCGGATGCCACGATCCGTGGACGAGCACCTGCCTGGGCAACGGCAGCCAAATCGCCTGGAGCATGATCGGCCAACATACGGTACGGAACTTGATGATGTCCCTTGCCGATGCCGTGGAGATCGGCGGGCCAGAGGGAGATTTGAGATTTGAAACGTCAGATCCCCGGCCCAGCGGGGCGTTCACCACCGGGTCGCCGAGCGCGGCGGGGAGGCTGATGTAATTGGTCAGCGCGTCGAACCACACGTAGCAGACGAAGCCGGGATCGCACGGCAGGGGAGCTGCCGGCCGGTGCGGGAATTTAATTTGACCGGTCCTTCTTGGACCAGGCCGGGCCGGGTTCAGAGCGGTTGCTTGAGCGTCGCAATGAACTGCTTCATCGCCGGCGACAACACCTTGCTCTTCTTGTAAAGCACGGCGATCGGACGGAACAGATCGGCGTCCCCGACCGGCAAGGCGACGAGCGTCTCCTTGGCGACCTCTTGGCGCACGGTGCTCTGGGGCACGATGGAGATGCCGGCGTCAATCTCGACGGCGCGCTTCACGGTTTCGATGTTGTCAAATTCCATCACGCTGTCCACATGAACCCCGCGTTCGCGGAACACGCGGTCCAAGGCCTTGCGCGTCGGGATATCCGGCTCGAAGTTTACGAACTTCTGCCCCGAAAGCGCCTTGAGCTTGACGCCCTTGAGCTTGGCAAAGGGGTGCTCCGGGTGGCAGATCAACACGAGCGGATCCTTGCGCAAAGGAACGATCTCCAGCCGGGCTTCCTTGACGGGGTAAGCCACGAGGCCCAGATCCACCACGTTGCTCAGCACGTCCTCGTACACCTCGTCCGACCGCCGGTATTGGACGTGGACGTTCACCGTCGGAAACGCCTGCATGAACTTCTTGATGAAGGGCGGCAGATCGTGGAGGCCGATGCTATAGATCGTCGTTACCCGGATGTTGCCGGAGATGATGTCCTTGATCTCCTGGAGCTTGCAGTGCAGGGCTTCGTATGTCGCGATGATCTCCTTGCTGTAGTCGTAGAGCACCTGCCCTTCGCGCGTCAGCCGGAACTTTTTTTTGCTGCGCTCAACGAGGAGCGACTTGAACTGCCGCTCCAAGGAGCTGATCTGCTGGCTCACCGCCGACTGGGTGACGCCGTTGATCTGGGCAGCTTTGGTGAAACTTTCGGTTTCCGCGAGGTCGCAATAGACCTTAAAACTTTCGATTTGCATACCCTTATAGAAGCAAAACTCCAGCCCCTGTCAACTCATGCGTGTAAAAAAACGATCCTCCGGGTCACTCTTCCTCACGCCCCTTGAGGCTTTTTCAAAACCCTGCTACCGATAGGGCGAGGCTCCTGCCGAGCCGGCTATGGGCGCGGGAATCAAAGGCTCCGCGGGAGCGTCGCCCTACCAGCCCCGGCTTTTGAAAGCGCCTCCCCTTCCTCCGGGCTTGCGGGAACTTTCACAAACGCCAGTGGCAGCAAGTCCGCCACCCGGAACTCCCGCACCCGGCGCAACGCCCCCACCCCAGCTACCCATACCTGGGCCGTCGGGGCGTATTCCGCCAACAACTGGCGGCAGGCTCCGCAGGGCATGGAACCTCCCGGCGCGCCCGTTACCACGGCGATGGCGGTAAACTCGCGGTGACCTTCGGTCAGCGCCTTGAACAGCGCCACCCGCTCGGCGCAGCACGTCAAGCCGTAGCTGGCGCTCTCGACGTTGGCCCCCGAAATGACCGCACCGGCACGAGTGAGGAGCGCCGCGCCGACCTTAAAGTGCGAGTAAGGCGCCACCGCCTGTTCCCGGACGCTGGCGGCAGCGACGACAAGTTCAAGCTTGGTGACTTTGGCCATAGAGCCGGGCGAAATGTTTCAGAAGAAACGTCCCGGGAACCTTCACCCGCTCGGCCGTTTGCAGCACTTCGTTGTGCGACAGCGGGCGCGGATTGATTCCCGCAGCCTGGTTGGTGATGCAGGACAGGGCTGCCACGCGCAACCCGCACTGGCGGGCCACGATGACCTCCGGAACTGTGCTCATCCCCACGGCGTCCGCGCCCAGTCGGGCAAAGGCGCGCACTTCCGCCGGAGTTTCGTAGCTGGGACCGCTGACCGCCAGATACACGCCTGAGTGGAGGCTCAGGCTGCATTCCAAGGCGGCCTGACGAAGAAGGCCGTTCAGCGAAGAGTCGTAGGCGCGCGTCAGATCCACAAACTGCGGCAGCCCTGGCGGCGTTTCCCCGCGCAGCGGGTTGGCCCCCATGAAGTTGATGTGGTCGGTGACGACCATGAAATCCCCGGGGCGAAGATGGTGGTTGATACCGCCTGCGGCGTTGGTCAGCAAGAGATCAGAGACGCCGAACGAGGCCAGCACGCGCACCGCGAACGTCACCACCTCAAGGCTGTGGCCCTCGTAATAATGCGCCCGCCCGCTCAATACCACCACCGGCGTCTGGCCCAGATGCCCGATCAGCAAGCGCCCCTGATGCCCCGCCACGCCCGTCACCGGAAAGCCGGGCAGCTTGGCGTAAGGCACCTCGCGCGCAATCTTCAACTCCGACTCCAAGTGACTGAAGCCGCTGCCCAACACCATACCCAGTGTCGGGCGCAGCGAGGTGAGAATCTTAAGGAGACCAGCCGTTCCGCCGGCATGGATGCGCAGCGGCACAGCCGACCGCGCTGGGATGGCGGCATCGGGGGAACACGGCCGGCTGGTCCGAGATTGGCGCGGTTTCAATTTGGTTTTCACCATCTGTTTCGAGTTGCCGGCCTCAAGCCGGCTTGATTTCTCACCGCTCTGAAATACTTTCTGCATCGCTTGCCAAGTCATGGAACTAAGCAACCAAGAAACTCGCCGTTACGCCCGCCATCTGAGCCTGCCTGAGGTCGGCTTGGCAGGACAGAAGAAGCTCCGTGCCGCCAGCGTTCTATGCGTCGGTGCCGGCGGGCTCGGCTCGCCCGTCGCCCTCTATCTGGCGGCGGCAGGCATCGGCCGGTTGGGCATAGTGGACTTCGACGCCATCGAGTTGTCCAATCTTCAGCGCCAGATTCTCCACGCCACCGCCGAGGTCGGCCAGCCCAAGGTGGCATCCGCCGCCGCCAGCATCCGCCGCATCAATCCCGAAGTCGAAGTCTGCCGACACGAAACCCGCCTCACCCGCACCAACGCGCTCGCAATCCTCCGCCCCTACGACCTCGTCGTGGACGGCTCGGACAACTTCCCGACTCGCTATTTGACCAGCGACGCCTGCGTTCTGCTCAAGAAAATCAATGTCTATGGCTCCGTCGCCCGCTTCGAGGGTCAAGCCAGCGTCTTTGCGCCGCACCTCGGCGGGCCATGCTACCGGTGTTTGTTCCCGGAACCTCCCCCGCCCGGCACCGTTCCAAACTGCGCTGAAGGCGGTGTCTTGGGCGTGCTTCCGGGGGTCATTGGCATGCTCCAGGCCACGGAGGCTCTCAAACACATCCTGGGGATCGGCACCTCGCTCCTGGGCCGGCTGTTGCTCTACAACGCTCTGGAGATGCAATTCCACGAACTCAAGCTCCGCCGCGATCCGCTCTGCCCGATCTGCGGTGAAGCGCCAACCCTCCGCGAACTCCCCGACTACGAAGCCTTCTGCGGTGCCAATCCACATACTCAGCCCCCTATGCCAAACTCCGACGAAGTTACGGTTCATGACATGAAACGCGCGCTGGATCAGCCTTCTCTGGGCATCCAAGTCATTGATGTCCGCGAGGCGGACGAACACGCCTCCGCCCGCGTGGCCGGCACCGTGCTCCTGCCGTTGAGCGAACTGGACACGCGCTGCGGCGAACTGGACCCCAGCCGCGCCTACTACCTGCACTGCAAAGCCGGCATGCGCTCGCTCAAGGCCGTGGCGTTGCTCAAGCAACGCGGCTTCCAACACGTGAAAAGCGTCTGTGGCGGCATCCAGGCGTGGGCCGCCGAGATTGACCCCGGCGTGCTGGTCGGTTGAGGGGGCAGTGGGTTAGAAGGAGGCCCTTCCAAAGTCCCGGCCGGTGACGGTGGGGCGACGCTTCTGCGGAGCCGCCGCCAATGCGGAGCGCCGACATTCTTGTCGGCCACCCGGTGCAAATCAGGACCACGCCG
>CAINDV010001247.1 GCA_903847485.1 uncultured Verrucomicrobiota bacterium | reverse complement strand
TCCGCCTGGCGCTCAAAAGCAACCGGTGGGATGAATGCTGGGATCGCCTCAACAACGCCAACTATCTCAAAGTCAAACTCGCCGCCTGAACAAAGTTACTCTGCGGTCACGCACCCAGGCTGTGGGCGCGGCGGCGGGCACGCCAGTTCAGAAACGCGCACACCGTCAGCAACCCCAGCCCCGCGCCGGTGGCGTCAATGAGCACGTCCCCCAGCGACCCAGTGCGCGACGGAACAAAGCTTTGCCGCCATTCATCCACGGCCGCGCACAGGACGGCGAAGGCGAAGGCTCGCACGGCGGGCCTCAGGCCCGGCCCGTAGGTTCTCCGGGGCAACGTCAGCACCCACGCTCGCCACGCCAGCACCGCGAGGAGCGCAAACTCGGTCAGGTGTCCGCACTTGCGGATGGCCCCGCTGGCACGCCATAGGCGATCGGGCGTCAAGGTCGGCCATAGCCAGTGCAGCAGCGGCTCCAGAAAACGCCAGGTATGCGTGCCAGACAGCACATCGCCGGACCCGACGAGAATCAAGCCCAGCCACGCCAGGACGAGGAGCCAGGCGTTGCGGGCGGAAGTGTTGAGCGGCAGCACGCCCATAGCAAACCTGCTTCCGACGCGGGAAGCAACTCTGATTGGCACTGGGCTTGAAAGTGCGGTCGCCACCGTGGCATCCTGTCCCTTGTGAATACTCTCATCTTGATTGAAGTCTGCGCCAACTCCGTCGAATCTGCCCTTGCCGGGCAGGCCGGCGGCGCGGCGCGGGTCGAGCTTTGCGCCGCGTTGCTCGAGGGCGGCCTCACCCCCAGTCTCGCCGTCATCGCCCTCGCCCGGGAACGGCTCCACATCCCACTCAACGTGCTGATCCGCCCGCGCGGCGGTGATTTCTGTTACAGCGAAATGGAATTTGCGGTCATGCAGCGAGACGTCGAGTTCTGCAAACGCGCCGGCGTGGACGGCGTGGTCCTTGGCCTCCTGCAACCGGACGGCAGCGTGGACGGGGCGCGAACCCGCGCTTTGGTGGCGGCGGCGCGGCCGCTTTCGGTCACGTTTCATCGCGCGTTCGACATGACGGCAGACGCGTTCCGCGCCCTGGACGACGTGCTGGCGCTGGGCGTAGAACGGCTGCTGACTTCGGGACAACGCGGCCGCGCAGTGGAAGGGAAGGAGTTGATTGCCGAACTGGTTCGCCGTGCCGGCGACCGCCTGATTGTCATGCCTGGGGCGGGGATTAACGAATACAACCTCGGCGAACTGATCGCCACGACGGGCGCACGCGAGTATCACCTGTCCGGCCAGACCAACGTGGCCAGCCGGATGGTCCATCGGAATCCCCATGTCTTCATGGGCGTGCCCGGCCTGCCGGAATACGAGATAGGAGTGACCGACCAGGAAAAAATCCGGCGCGTGGTCCAGGCCGCCAGCGTCGCCGCGCCCCGGCCAAGGTGAGTTCAGCACCGCGGCCGGCGACAACTGCCATTGGCAAACACCGTCGCGGCAGACATATTACAGCCCATGACCCGTCCCAACACCGTGCCCCGTGCCACCGACATCGGTGCCTATCTCGATAAGTTCGAGCGCCTCGGCCGCTCGTCCAGCGAGCCGGCCTGGCTCGCCTCTTTGCGTGAGGCGGGCATCGCCCGCTTCGGCGAGTGCGGCTTTCCCACGCTCCGCGACGAAGACTGGCGGTTCACCAATGTCGCCCCGCTGGCCAAGCTACCCTTCCGGCCGGTGATGAAGCGCACGGCGGACAGGTTGACGGCGGAAACGCTGGCCCAGTTTCCGTTGGGTAAGCTTGCGGCCACGCGGCTGGTGTTTGTGAACGGCCACTTCGCGCCGGAGCTTTCCAACTTAGGCGCGCAGTCAGGCGGCCTGAAAATCACCAGCCTGGCGGCGGCGCTGGTGAGTGACGCCGCGGCGCTGGAGCCGCACCTGGCGCGCTACGCCAAGAACGAGGAACACTCCGCCTTCGCCGCGCTGAACGCCGCCTTCTTCCAAGACGGCGCGTTCATCCAGGTGCCGAAAGGCCGCGCCGTCGGGCCGCCGGTACATCTGTTCTATGTCACGACCGCTACGGAGTCCGGCACCGCGACACATCCGCGCAATCTTATTCTCGCGGACGACGGCAGCCGGCTGACCGTGATCGAGAGTTACGTGGCGACCGTCGGCTCGGCTTATTTCACCAATGCGGTCACGGAGATTGTGGCGGGCGAAGGAGCGGTGGTGGAACACTGTAAGTTCCAAGACGAAAGCACCGCGGCGTTTCACCTGTCGGCGCTCTACGCGAAGCTCGGCGCGCGCAGCAATTTCATCTCCCACTCCATCGCCACCGGCGCGCGACTGTCCCGCAACAACCTCCGCACCGAACTGGCCGGCGAAGGGCTGGAAGCCATCCTCAACGGCCTCTATCTAACCAAGGGCGACCAACTCGCGGATCATCACATGATTGTGGACCACGCGAAGGCGCACTGCGCCAGTCATGAGTATTTCAACGGCATCCTCGACGACAAATCCAAGGGCGTCTTCCACGGTCGCATCTTAGTGCGGCCCGACGCGCAAAAGACCGACGCCAAGCAGACTAATAAGAACCTTCTGCTTTCCGACGACGCGACCATTGACACCAAGCCGCAGCTTGAAATCTATGCCGACGACGTGAAATGCACTCACGGCGCGACCGTGGGCCAACTCAACGAGGAATCCATTTTCTATCTCCGCTCCCGCGGCATCGGCGCGGAGACAGCCCGACAGATGTTAATCCACTCCTTTGCCGGCGAGATCATCGAGCGCATCCGACACCAGCCGCTGCGCGAAGAGTTGGATACACTGATCTGGCACCGACTGGAGCAAAACCCGCATCTGGCGGCGACGAAATGAAGTCCGAAGTCCGAAGTCCGAAGTCCGAAGGAAGCCCGAAATCCGAAATCCGAAAAGGGACATTGGAGCCTCGCGGTCGCTCGTACGAAGTTCTGCTCGGGATTCGGATTTCGGATTTCGGATTTCCTTCGGATTTCGGATTTCGGGTTTTGGATTTTCCTTCGCATGTTTGACGACCTCCAAGAACTCTACCAGCAAGTCATCCTCGACCACTGTAGGAAGCCACGGAACTTCCACGAGTTGCCGCAGCCGACTTGCACCGCGCAGGGCCGCAACCCGCTCTGCGGCGACCAACTCAAGCTCTTCCTACTCACTGACGGCGACATCATCCGCGACGCCAGCTTTGTTGGCTCCGGGTGTTGTATCTCGAAGGCGTCGGCGTCGCTGTTGACCGACGCGATCAAAGGTAAGACCAAGGCGGAAGTAAAGTTACTCTTCGACCAGGTCCACGACATGGTTATGACTGGCCGGGGCGCGGACGGTGTGGGCAAGCTGGCGGTGTTTGCGGGTGTCCATAAGTACCCGGCGCGCGTCAAATGCGCCATCCTACCCTGGCACGCAGTCATAGCCGCCGTAGAAGGCCGGGGCGACCCGGTGACCACGGAGAAGGAAGACGCTTAGTCGTAACCATGCCGTAGGACAGGCGTCGCGCCTGTCTCTGACATCGTCTGGGCGCAGTTTTCCCGAACAGTTGTTAATGGCTGCAAACGCTCGCCTGTGAGTGGGCAAGGAAGTGAAGATGGAGACCGGCGCGACGCCTTTCTTTCGTGTATTCCGTGTATTCCGTGGTTGCTTCTGAATGGTTACGGCTTAGCCCGGATGTTTCATACCCATTGTAGGCGCCGACGTAAGGAGGCGTTGGGGGCCAAGGTGCGCGCCACTTCGCCTCCTCACGTCGGCGCCTACAAGCTGTCGCGGTTTCATGCTGGGTCTGAAATATCCGGGCTAAGACGTAACCATTCAGAAGCAACCACGAAATACACGCAAGAAGACAGCCGCCCGGTCGGAGGCCAGACCCATATCACCTTCAACACATGCCCGTCACCATTCGCTTCGGATTTCGTCTCCCTTCCGTGTGTTCCGTGTGTTCCGTGGTTAAAACTGCTTTTTCAGGGTTGAAACGCTGGGCTATTCTCTTTCGCCCCTCCGCGCCTTTTCCCAAGAAAGGTGGTTGCGTTCGGCCCCCGGTGGCCTATCCTCACGCCATGCCATCGAATATGAAAACTCGCCCCCTCGCCCTCTTGCTCACGGCACTCTGCCTCGCCACGCTGCCGTTGGCGGCCCAGTCCACCCGCCCGGTCATCTTCCCGGACGAAGACCCACTCTCGCCGGAGAATCTCCGACTCGTCTGGCCCGCCACGCCCGGCCTGCGCTACGAGGTCCGGCAATCCACCAATCTGCAATTCTGGTCCACCGCGCCCGGCTTCCCCGCTGCCGCCAACGGCCCGGCGCAGCAGATGCCCTTCCAGACCACCGGCAACGCCCGCTTCTTCCAGGTGCGCGAACTGGACGAGCAGCCACCCGCGATCGTCAGTCAGTATCCGCCGGACGGCGGATTCGCCGTGCCGCGCTTCGCCAACATTACGCTGCAAGTCTCCGACGCCACCGGCATCAACCCCGATTCCATCCGCCTCACCGTTGGCGCCTTGGGCACCTTCACGCTCACCAATCCTCCGCCGTCGGCCACGAACGCCTACGTGACCTTCACCAACGGCCTCCTCACCTTCGTCAACGGCGGCAGCCTCCCCTTGGGCGCGTGGGGATCAAACCTCCAAGCCACGCTCATCGTGGCCGATACTTCGGGCTACACCGCCACGAACACCTGGCGCTTCGACATCGAAGTTCAGGCGCAAGTCGTCACCAACCTCTTCGTCTTCGGCTCGCCCAAAGCCCAGCGCACCGGGCAGCGGGTTGGCAACATCCCCACCGCCGCGCTGGCCCGGCGCTTTGGCCCCATCCCGATGGGTGCCGGCGACCCGTGGACGCTCGAACTGGTCGCCAGCAACCGCCTCGAACTCTCCTACACCAACACCGCCCCCGGCTTTGCCACCAACCTCTACGTCTGCAATCTCACGCCCGTCGGCCCGGAGGACGTCTTCAACCGCAAGATCACCGGCGTCAGCGACAATCCCGGAGCCAAGCGCCTCACCCTGTTCACCGTCGAAGTGCCGCTAACCGAGTTAGTCACCAACGCCTCGGTCGCCATCTCCGGCGACTCGCGCCTGCTCGAAACCGGCACCAATGGCGCGTTCGTGCAGATGCTTTCCATCGGCGGCACCATTCCCTTTCCGCGCGTCGGCTATTCGCTGGACGGCGCGGAGTTCAAGCTCAAGACCACGTCCGGTTTCGACGCTGTCAAACTCACCCTCGAAGAAGAGCATTGGTGGCTCACGCCGACTTTGCAGGCGGGCCTGGAGATCAACTGGGGCGATTTGAAACGCTTCGAGGCCATAGCGCGGGGCAACATCCAGTCCGCTTCGATCTGGGGCGTGGACTTCCTGCTGGCGGGCGTGGCGGCGGAGGCGACGCTTTTCGAGTTGCCGGAGGCGCAGAAGCTCAAGCTGAAGAAGTGGCTGCTGCTCGGCTATGCCGGCCCGGTGCCGGTGTTTGCCTCGCTGGGCTTCGACGTGAAACTCAAGGGCCGGGCGGAAGTCACTTCCGCCCTCAACTTCCGCGTCGGCAAACGCGAGACGGCGGACGCCAACTTCGGCCTCACCTATACCAAGCCCGACGTGCAATGGGTCAACACCTTCATCTTCCCGCCGCCCGAAGTGATCCCGTTCACGGCGGACATCAATGCCGCCGGCTCTATCAAAGTCTCGCTGGAGCCGGCGGTGGAGTTTCTGGTTTATGGCGTGGCGGGAGTTTCGGCGGGCATCACCCCCAGCGCGGGTGTGGTCTTCGAGGCAGGCACCGGCAAACCCTTGAGCGGACGGCTGGAAGCGGATGTCAGCCTCGACTTGGGGCTGGCTGGCCCGGCGTTCGACTGGCTCAGCCCCAGGCCGGAATCCAGCGTGCCGCTCTGGGCTGACCAGTGGCATCTGTTCCCCAAAGAAGCCATCAGCTTCACCCTACAGCCGCAGAGCCAGACCGTGCCGCTGGGCAACTCTGCCTATTTCTCCTGCTCCGTGACCTCCTCCAATCCGCCGGCCTACCAGTGGTATTTCAATAGTATGCCGATGGCGGGCCAGATAGCGCGGACGCTTTCGGTTCCGAGTGTCGGTTACGGTCATGCAGGCAATTACCAGGTGCGGGTGACTGCGGGTAACCAGACGACGAACTCCGCCACGGCCCAACTCACGGTGGTTCCGAAAACGATTCCCTCCGGCATGGCGCTCATCCCCGCTGGCTCCTTCCAGATGGGCGACGCTCTTGGAGATGGTTATAGCGACGAACTACCCGTCCATACTGTCTATGTCTCGGCCTTTGCCCTGGACAAGTACCCCGTAACCAAGGCACTGTGGGATAGTGTGTATCAGTGGGCGATCACTCACGGCTACAGTTTTAGCTATGCCGGTCTGGGCAAGGCCGCCAACCATCCAGTGCAAACGATAATTTGGTTCGACGCGGTAAAGTGGTGTAATGCCCGGAGCGAGAAGGAGGGGCGGACGCCGGCCTATTACACGGATGCCGGCCTAACTACCCATTATCGTACTGGGCAAGTGGTGCCCTACGTAAATTGGAACAGCGGCTACCGGCTGCCGACGGAGGCGGAGTGGGAAAAGGCGGCGCGGGGCGGAGCCAGCGGGCAGCGGTTCCCGTGGGGTAACACCATTTCCTGGAGTCAGGCGAACTATTACGCTTGTCCCTTTTCGTCGGGTGGGGGTGGCTTTGCCTACGATGTCAACCCAACTCAAGGCTTCCATCCTAACTTCCAAGCGGGCGGGGAGCCTTACACCAGCCCGGTGGATTACTTCGCCCCCAACGGCTATGGCCTGTACGACATGGCCGGCAATGTGTACCAGTGGTGTTGGGATGGATATTACTTCTATTCGAGTGGTGCGCAGACCGATCCTCGTGGTCCGAGTGTAGGTATGGGCCGCCGTGTGCTGCGCGGCGGCTACTGGGGCCCTTTCGCCAATCGCGCGCGTTGCGCCTGTCGCGGCTACACCTACCCGGACAACACCGACTACAGTATTGGCTTTCGGTGTGTGAGAGGGCTTTAGTTTCTGCTCTTTTACTCTTTTACCCTCTTGAGCTAGGAGCCATGCAACCAACGCCGGTGCCGCCGCGAGCCAGCGGGAGTCTGGTGGCACCGCCTCCAGCCGCCGGAGCGCCGGTTTCAACCGGCTTTCCGCGCCCCCACCTCCGCCCCACTGCCGTTTAGTTAAGGCAAGCGCCGTTCAGTGCCAGCTCCGTAGGAGCGCCATGTTTATAGCCACGGCCAGTACAGATCCCCAAGCCCCGTAGGGGCGGAATGTGTTTGCGGGGTGCATACATTTCGCCCCTACGGGGCTTGGGAGGTTCTGGGCTGGGCGTGG
>CAINDV010001246.1 GCA_903847485.1 uncultured Verrucomicrobiota bacterium | reverse complement strand
GCTGGGGGCCAGCCTTTGCCGGGTGGGATTGGTTACCCACTGAGTTCCGATGGAGAGTTTTGCGCCGTTCGGCTCGCCCCTCTCCCTGGGCTGCGCATGGCGCGACAGAACTCCTGAGCCGGGAGCAAGAATCCCAAACTGGCAAGGAAACGAGGTGAGTCTAAGAGCGCCGGGTCAGGGGACCCGGCCTACAGCAAAGACGCGGTCCTGTAGGCCCGGTGCCCTCACCGGGCGGCCCACGCTATTTCCTCGGGTCAGGAGTTCTGAGTCTGAAGCCAAATTACCTTTACCACCTTTCAGTCATCATTCAGTGACTGGTCCTCAGCCCTGCGATCATGCGCCGCCGCCTCTATTTTCGTGTATTTCGTGTATTTCGCGGTTCCTCCTTCTGCGTGGATACGGCTTATGAAGCAATGGCTTTAGGCTTTCTATGGACAGGGTTCGAAAGCGCTTCTTCATGCTGCCCTTTCCGGGCGTGTGCCCGTACCACCAGAAAAGTGATTTCTTAATCAGCGGTCTGATGATCCTGTTCTCCAACACATAACGGTGCGGTGCATTCCCAAGTTGCCGGTTACTTCGGGGGACGCCGGGTGAGGGCACCCGGCCTACAACAGCGAGCGCACGCCGCTGTAGGCCCGGTGCCCTCATTGGGCGTTCTTTGACACCGACAACTTGGGGATGCACCGATAACGGTAAGGAATAAGCATTGACGTTGGGCTCCGAAAGTCTAAATTCTTTGCTAGGATGAACATAAAATGTGACCCGACGGCTCGAACGAGTTCACATCAGATGCGAACTCAACACGGCACCAGCAGCAGCAAGTCCCCGAGCGAAGATCGGCCAATGCGTCGCCGCCTCGCTGGGGGGCTGGCGCTTGCCCTGACGGTGGTGCAGGGCATCGCCGCCAGCTTGCCGCTCAGCCCCTCGCAGCCAAATGAAATCGTTTTCGACTCGCAAGCCGCGAAGTATGTGCGGGTGGTGCTCTTCCATTCGCAGGGCGAGCCGTGCCTCGACGAGTTGGAGATATACGGGCCTGACAGTGGAACTAACCTGGCGCTTGCCAGCAACGGCGCGAAGGCCAGCGCGTCGTCGCTCCTGCCGGGGCACGCCATCCACCAGATCGCCCATCTTAACGACGGTCGCTACGGCAACAGCCACAGTTGGATTGCGGCTGGCTCGCGCAATGAGTGGGCCCAGATTGAACTGCCCCAACCGCGTGCCATCTCCAAGATTGTGATCTCGCGAGATCGCGAGGGGCGTTTCTCAGACCGAATGCCCGGTGGGGTCGAGGTCTGTCTGTCGGACGACGGGCAGAAATGGCGCAGCGTGGCCAAGCTCACTGACGGCACCCCCCATCTGTCGGATGGCCCGTTGACTGAGGAAGACCTGCTGCGTTACGCGTTCGCCTGTGAGGAAGTCAGTGTTAGAAGAGTGGACCCCACCGGCCCTGGGTTGCGAGTGCTGCGGCAGATGGACGAGATGATCGTGCGCCTCGGGGAACGCGGACTCGACACCGGCGGCGAGCGCGCGGAGCTGGATGAGTTCCGGCGCCGCGCCGCGTCGCCCGCCCTGAATGGCGAAGCCCTGGCCAACCTTCTCTATCAGTCCCGGCTGGCCAAGCGCCGGTTGTTCTTGCGGGATCCGGACCTGGCGCCGCTGGAGCGCATCCTATTCGTCAAACGACAGGCCTACGAGCCTTCGCACAATTATAGCGACATCTTTGATCCGCAGGGCGAGCCAGGCGGTGGCGTGTGCGTGCTGGACATTCCGCGCGAACAGGGGCGGCTGGCACCAGGGCAGGCGAAGCTGACAACATTGTTTGACGCGCGCAATGGAGTGGCGCGGGATCCGGTCCTCACTTACGACGCACGCACGGTCTGGTTCGGCTACCGCACCACCAAGCAGGACTACTTCCACCTGTGGCGCATTAATGTGGACGGCAGCGACGCCCGGCAAGTCACTGACGGGCCGTTTTACGATTACTATCCGTGCCCCCTGCCGGACGGCGGGTTGGCGTTTATGAGCACGCGCTGCAAGGCCCGCTTCCTATGCTGGCGTCCGCAGGCGTTCGTGCTGTTCCGCATGGAGGCGGACGGCAGTAACATACAGCCGCTTTCGTATGCCAACGTCAGCGAATGGGCACCGACGGTCATGCGTGATGGACGACTCCTTTGGACGCGCTCTGAGTATCTCGACAAAGGTGCCAACTTCGGCCACACGCTCTGGGCCATCCGCCCGGACGGCTCGCATCCCGAACTCATTTTTGGCAACAACACCACCAACTGTTACGTCAACGGTCATGAAGTGCCGGGCACGAGCGAAATCGTCTGCACGCTGATCTCGCACGGGGGCGATTTGAACGGGCCCATCGCGTTGATTGATCCCCAACAGGGCCGGTCCAATCCCAGGGCCATCACCAGCCTAACACCCGATGTGCCGCCACAGTATGACATGACCTGGTTGCGCCAGAACTGTTTTCGCGATCCCTATCCCATCAGCCGCGATCTGTTCCTTTGCAGTTATGCCGCCGAGGGCAAGTTCGGTTTGTATGTGATTGACCGCTGGGGCAACCGTGAGGTACTCTACCTTGATCCTAACATGGGCAGCATGGCTCCTATGCCGCTGCGGCTGTCGGCACCGCCTCCGGCGTTGGGCCAGACTCTTGCCACAGAAGAGGCGGATTCCGGGCTAGGCCAGTTTATGGTGGCCGATGTGTATCGCGGGCTGGAGCCGAAGGTGAAACGCGGCCAGGTGAAATTCATCCGGGTCTGCCAGGAGGTGCGCGCCGACCTTATCCAACTGGCTGGCGGCGGCTACCAGCAAGATCATGAGACGTTCCAGGACTGGTATGCCACGCCGGTTGACAAGGTCAGCGGACCGCATGGCTGGCCAAGTTATGTGGCCAAAGGCGTGCTGGGCTTGGTGCCGGTGGAGGCCGATGGTTCCGCCTGCTTCTCTGTGCCGGCGGGCAAGGTGCTGTATTTCCAAGTGTTAGACAAGAACTTCAACGAGCTGCAAAGGATGCGGAGTGTGGTGCAACTACAGGCCGGCGAAACGCGCGGCTGCATTGGCTGTCATGAGGATCGCATGAGCACGCCGCCGGTTTCGGGGACGGTTCGGCTGGCCATGCAACGCCCGCCGCGCCAGCTCCAGCCGCCGCCGTGGGGTGCCGGGCCGTTCGCCTACGAAAAGGTAGTGCAACCGGTTTGGGACGCTAAGTGTATTAGTTGCCACGACGCGAAGGACAAAGACCGGATCAACTTCGCCGGCACGTTGGATGGTGATGGTGTCCCGGCCTCCTATCGGACTCTCATCGAGCGGGGCTGGGTGCATTACTTCGATTGGAACTATGGGCAGCGGCACTACAAAGCGGCGCCGCTTACCTTCGGCACGGTCAAGAGCCGGCTCTTCCAAGTGCTCGCAGCCGGCCATTACCAGGTGGCCTTCACTCCTGAGGAGTCACTGCGAGTAAAGACCTGGGTTGACCTGAACTGCCCCTTGTGGCCGGACTATATCAACCGGCCGGAGCGGCGGGTCTTGGCGCAAGGAACGGCGAATCAGCCCCCCAAATAGCATGCGAGTCCAGTCGGTTTCGCCTAGCCCCGCAGGCCAACAACATGACCACACATCTTTGGATTCGCCACAAGGCATCGAAATTTGACATGAGAGATCCGAAACTATTATACTCTGAAACCAGCCAAACTAACCGCCGGGCCTTGCCGCGCCGCGCTACTTTGCAAACCATGCTGCTGGCCTCGCTGATGAGTTGTCTCATCCCGACCGCAGTTGCGGATGTCAGACTGCCCCATCTCCTCAGCGACAACATGGTGCTCCAGCGTGACCTGCCGATTCCGGTCTGGGGCTGGGCCAATCCCAATGAGAAAGTGACTGTCCGTCTTGGCAAGTCGTCCGCGTCCGCGACCGCGGGAGCCGATGGCCAATGGTCCGTCAAACTGCCAAAGTTGCCGGCAGGCGGTCCCTATCAAATGACGGTGGCCGGGGCGAACACGCTCACGCTCAGCAACATTCTGATAGGCGAGGTCTGGGTCTGCGCCGGTCAGTCGAACATGGAAAAACCGATTGGCATCCATCCCGGCCAGCAGCCGTGTCTCAACTATGAAAAGGAAATTGCCGCGGCCGACTATCCGCAGATCCGGCTGATGGAAGTTCCGCCGGCAAGTTCACAGGTTCCTGTTGATGACATCGCCAGCGCCGAATGGCTGGTCTGCACGCCGCAGAACATCGTGGTCAAACGCGGCGGCGGTCATGGGTATTCCGCGTGTGCCTACTTCTTCGGCCGCGAACTGCACAAGGAACTGAAAGTTCCCATTGGCCTGATCGCCGCGAGCGTCAGCGGCTGCCCGTGTGAGCCGTTCACCCCGCCAGCCGGTGACCGCTGGCTCGGCATGATCCACCCGCTGACTCCTTTCGGCATCCGCGGCGCGATCTGGTATCAGGGGGAATCCAATCTGGCAAACGGCATGCGGTATCACGATAAGATGAAAACCCTCATCCCCGACTGGCGGAAGGCTTGGGCACAGGGCGATTTCCCGTTCCTATATGTTCAAGTCGCGCTGTCCAAATACAACGACGATGTGGAAATGGCGCCGCGCTTGTGGGAGGCCCAAACGGCCACGCTGGATGTTCCCAATACCGGCATGGTGGTCACCCATGATATCAGCAGTTACCCCGACTGCCATGCTCTCAACAAGCAGGAGGTCGGCCGGCGTCTCGCCCTCTGGGCACTCGCCAAGACCTACGGGAAATCCAGCTTGGTCTATTCCGGGCCCATCTACAAATCCATGGACATCGCACCCGGTTCTGGACCAACCAGGATCCGCATCCAGTTCGACTCTACCGGCGCCGGCCTGGCCAGCCGAGAGAGGGCCAGCCGCTGGATCATTTCACCATCGCCGGGGCGGACAAGAAATTCGTCGAGGCCAAGGCCGAAATCCACGGCAAGTCGGTGCTTGTCTGGAGTGACGCTGTGGTCAAGCCTGTGGCCGTGCGATTCGGCTGGCGACAGGATGCAGACCCGAATCTCATGAACAAGGAGGGCTTGCCCGCGCCTTGTTTCCGCACTGACCGGTGGAACTGAAACCAAAACTGATATAATTGAAAACGCACATGAAAACAACGAACGTGATATGGGTGGCGCTGTGGAGCATGGCACTCGGTGCCGCGAGTGCTGCCGCAGAACCTGTAGCTCCATCGCCTTACGAGGTCGTCTGGGATACGCCCAGCTCGGACTATAACGGCACCATGCCGCTGGGCAACGGCGAGATCGCCCTCAACGCTTGGATCGAGCCGTCGGGCGACCTGCGCTTCTACATCGCCCGGACCGACGCTTGGGACGACAGCGGGCGTTTGGTGAAAGTCGGCGCGGTGCGCATCAAGGTGGGCGATGGCCCGGCGGAGCGCACCAAGAAGTTCCGGCAGGTGCTAACCGCCAAGGATGGCACGTTGAGCGCCCGTTACGGGGAAGGGGATGCCCAGGTTGACCTGTGTCTCTGGGTCGATGCCAACCGCCCGGTGATTTGTGTGGAGGCTCAAACAGCGAAGCCGTCCACGGCGTCAGCCATGATGGAACTGTGGCGCAATGCTGCCACGGAACTGCCCGACAAGACGTGCAGCGATGTGCTCAATTGCGGGCTGTTTCCCGAAAAGACGGTGGTGGAACCCGACATCGTTCTCAGTGGGTTCAAGGACCGCATCGGTTGGTATCATCGCAATATCAAATCGGTCGGTCCTGCCAATCTTGCAAAGATGCAGGGCGTGGATGATTTCCCTCGTGTTGAGCCGCTGTTGCACCGGACCTTCGGTGCGTTGATCGCCACGGGGCGGCCGCTACGCGTGGATGACCGCACCTTGCGATCCACGGTTGGCACCAGTCATGTGTTTGAGATTGCCGTGCTGACCAAGCATCCCGCCACCGTCGAAGTATGGTTGGGTGAAATCCAGACGACGCTCGACGCAGCGCGCAAGGTGACGTTGAAAGTCCGCCGGGCAGCGCATGAGAAATGGTGGGCGGAGTTCTGGAACCGCAGTTGGATTCATATAACGAAGAACGGTGAGAAAGCCGACGGTGCCGCAGCGGTCGTGTCCCAGGGATATGCCTTGCAGCGCTATATGGTGGCCTGTGTCGGACGCGGGAAGTATCCGATCAAATTCAACGGCAGCCTGTTTACGGTCCCCTTCGCGGACAAGAAACTCGAAGATGCCGATTACCGGCAATGGGGCCCCGGTTACTGGTGGCAGAATACCCGGCTTCCCTACCATGCGATGTGTGCGGCGGGCGATTTTGAGATGATGGAACCGCTTTTCAATATGTATGCCCGTGATCTCATGCTGTTCCTCAAATTCCGCACCCAGAAGTATCTGGGTCATGGCGGGGCTTACATTCCCGAATGTATCTATTTCTGGGGCGATGTGTTTGCCGAAACATACGGCAACGAGCCGTTCGCGACGCGTGCAGACAAGCTTCAGGCCAGCGAGTGGCATAAATATGAATGGGTCTCGGGGCCGGAGTTGGTCACGCTGTTGCTCGATCGCTATGCCTACACGGAGGATCAAGAATTCCTGCGCGAGACCGTCCTTCCCGCCGCACGAGAATTACTCGGGTTTTTCGACCAGCACTACAAGACCGGGGTCGACGGCAAACTCGACATGCAGCCGTCACAGGCGCTAGAGACATGGGTGGGCTGCGTCAACCCCATGCCGGAACTCGCCGGCCTGCACGCAACCACCGCGCGCTTGCTGGCGTTGCCGGAAAATCTAACGGGTTTCGGGGATCGCGCGTTCTGGAAGCAGTTGCAGGCCAAACTGCCGCCATTGCCGACGACCAAGACGCCCGATGGCAAGGTCATGCTTGCCCCCGCACAGGTTTACAAGCAGAAGAACAACAGCGAGGTTCCCGAGCTTTACGCGGTGTTTCCTTTCCGCCAGTTTGCCGTCGGCAAACCCAATCTGGAGTGGGGGAGTGGAAGCGCTCAATCATCGAACCGACAGGGGGGCGTCCGGTTGGCGGCAGGACGATATCTTCATGGCCTGGCTGGGCGAGGCCGCACAGGCCCGCGATAGCGTGGTGGCGCGTGCCCGGTCCAAGCATGGAGAATCACGGTTCCCGACGTTCTGGGGACCGAACTTCGACTGGGTACCCGATCAGGATCATGGCTCGGTGCTGCTTATCGCCTTGCAATCGATGTTGCTCCAAGCCGAGGGCAGAAAGATCTATCTGCTCCCGGCGTGGCCAAAGGACTGGGACTGCGAGTTCAAACTGCACGCGCCTTACAACACCACCGTGGAGGGCGTGATCAAGGCGGGCAAATTGGAGAAGCTCAAAGTCACGCCGGAATCGCGGGCCAAGGACGTGGTCAACATGCTGGGACAATAAACGATAGAAAATATCACAATAATGAAAAGATCGAAGATGCTGAAGTTGATGGTGGTTTTGGGCTTTGCGACCTGCCTTGGATGGTCCGGGTCCACTGGAGCTGAAGAACCGAAACCGGAGATAACCAATGTCAGGACCATCCTCTTCCTGGGTGATAGCATCACTGCGGCCGGAGGGTATGTCCGGATCATCGAGGCCGAGCTGGCCAAGCAAGTGCCCCAATGGAAGGTTATCAACCGTGGCAGGAGCAGTGAGACGGTCTCCGACCTCAGCGAGGAGTATCATCCGGGCCGCAGGCCCTGCCTGTTCGCACGGCTGGACAAGGAACTGGCGGATGCCAAGCCGGACTGGGTCGTTGCCTGCTACGGGATAAATGACGGCATCTATCACCCGTTCAGTGAAAAACGGTTCGCGGCCTATCAGGCTGGCATCGCGACTCTCATCAAGAAGGCGCAGGCTTCAGGTGCCCGATTGATCCTTCTCACGGCACCGCCCTATGCCCGGCCGGGACCGGAATTTCCCTTGGGCACCAGTGCGCCTGATGCGGTAAAGCTGCTCGCCAAGGCGAATGCGGATGCTGAGAGCGAAGCCGAAAAGGACCCTCGCAACTTCGGGTATATGTCTCCCTACGCCTACTACGACAAGGTCATGGCGCAATATGCCAAGTGGTTGTTGTCTCTCGATGGTCGCAATGATGTTCACGTCGTTGATCTGCGCACGCCCATGCTGCCCAGGTTGAAAGAGGCCTACGACGGGGATCCCATTCATCCCAACCAGGTGGGCCACGAACTCATGGCCAAAGCCTTCCTTCAGCAATGGCCGACTATCAATACGAATGCCGTAAGATAACATCTATTCCTAAACCTTAGAGCGTGTTTGAAAAGCCTTCCAGCGGTAGGGCGAGGCTCCTGTTGAGCCTCGACGGCAGCCGCCGCGCAATGGTTCCGAAAGGCTCGGCAGGAGCCTCGCCCTACCACGGTCGGCATTTGTGGAGTCGCGGAGTGGCGCGGTGGCGTGAAGGCGGGCCGTAACTGTGTCCGGCCCTTTCGGTGGCCGGTGTCTGAATATCCCGCCATGCGCTCCGTTTCCACTCCCCGCTCATCAAACCGGACGTGCCCATTTCGGGCATCCGGCTTCCGTTCGAGAGGATTCAGGCGTTCGCTCACGAGCGGTGGGCGGTCGTTGGGGCCAGTCGTAGCAAGCCCAAGTCCCGGGGCAGATAGAGGGGCGCGTGGCGCCTCGCCTTCACGCCCCGACTCCGCTCTTTGCCATTCAACCACTGACGCCGCCGATGCCGGGCGTGGTTGTCCACCGCCCGGTAAGCTCGGCTGACCGCGCCGAGGCAAAAATAGTTGCCCCACCCGCGCAAGGTT
>CAINDV010001245.1 GCA_903847485.1 uncultured Verrucomicrobiota bacterium | reverse complement strand
GGTCTGACTGACCGGATACTCCCAAGGGTTCACGGGATAGGACGGGGCGCGCTGGGGAGCGCCGACCCAGCGACCGTCCACCCGGAGAGCGACCCAGGCGCCTTCGTGGCCGTGGACGCCGTTGCAGGCGACGGTGAGATAACTCCCAGGCGCGGTTGCGTCAAAAATGAAGGGCAACGACCAGGCCTGGCATACCTTCTGGAAGCGGGGAAACAACCAGGACGCGCGCCAGCCGCCACGGTCAAGTTCCTTCCCCTCCGAGAATCCGCGAATCTCGACCAGCTTGTCAGGGACGAGGTCGGTTCGCAGATAGCGAACCGATTGCGCCGGGTCGCATTCGATCCGGATGTTGCGCCCCTCCTGCACCAGACGGGCTGGCGTCCACGTCTTGAGATCCACCGACACCTCCGCGTGATTGGTGGGCGCAACGGCGGCATACTGCAAGGCGCCGCTTGCCGGCGGTTCAAGCAGGATATGGCCAAGCCGCGTGGCCTTGCCCAAATCCAGCCGCAGATAGCGGCTGCCAGGCTCACGCGTCCGGGATCGCAGCAAGTTGCAGCACGTGCCCGGGTTGCCGTCAAAGAGGTATTCCGTGAGCATCCCTTCCTGCGCGATGATGGGCTGATCCAGGAAGGCCTGACGGGCTTTCTGCACCTGCGGGATTTTGCTCGGGCCGGAGCGGCGCAACGAGCGAAACTCCAGCGGATCATTGTCGCCAGCGAAGCAACTGCTCTCAAACAACCCCTCAGCATCGGCGGGAACCGCGCAGACTGTCGGCGCGCCAATTCGTCGGTGCCACGGCGCAGAGTCCGGTTTGCCCGGGAATTGGAGGCGAACCGTCTTGCCCGTCGAAAGCTCCGACATCGCCTGGCCGTCAATGGTCGCCCGCCGAAACGCTCTTCCGTTGGAAACCAACGACACCTCCGAAGTCGCTCCAGCCTGGCCAAGCACTCGGAGGACAACGTCCTTACCCGGAACATCGCGCACAACCTCGTAGTCGCAGCCGCGCAGCCCGACACCCCCAGTCTGTTTGGCATCCACCAACAGCAGGCAACTGCGAAAGGGGAGAACCTCAACGGCAACCTCGTCGCCGCGTTTGAAGGTGCCGAGGATTCGCTCGCCGGGATGAAACTGCCGCACCTCGACAGGCCCATCGGCAGTGAAGCCGATGGAGGCATCCAGTTTCAGCCGGCGGACGACGGGTTCCCAGCCGAGGTTGCGCAGCGTGACGAGGCGGGCTGCGTCATTGCCGCGCGCGACCGCGAGCGGGCCGTAGCGCTCCGCGTCGAGGACCATCCCTTTTACCATGATGTCGCGATAGCGCTGGTGCAGGTTGAAGATGCGGGCCAGTCGGGGGAACTCATCGTCGCGCAAAAACCAGGGATTGCCGTAAAGCTCCGGGGCGAGAATCAGGCAGCGGTTGAAGGCTTGCAGAATCAGGTCGTCCTCCCAGTAGTCGAGGCACGATGAAAGGCAGACGCCGCAATCCTCGGTCAAACGCTTCAGATCGGGCACCAGACCGCGGGAAATCGCCTGCACACGGTTGTGAGTTCCGGTGCGGCTCCAATTGGCCATGTGAACGTCAATGTAGGTTTCTGCCCCCTCCCACAGGAAGGTGGTGGCGTAATCCTGCGCGCTGCCCAGCTTGAGCCGGTGGTTCAGCAGAATCAGATCCGGGCTGTGTTTCCGGCACTCAGTCATGAGGCGGGCGAAGGCCTCCTGCTTCTCCGGCCGCAACTGACCGCAAACGGCATCCATCTTGAACAACGCGAACTCGTAATCGCGGCACAGGCCGGCCAGCATGTTGATGCGCGCCTGTTCCTCGGCGGGCGTGTCGCCAAATCCATCCGGCCCAAGCCAGACCCCAAGGCGACAGCCAAAGCTCTTCGCGAGTTCGTAGATGGGCGCGAAGCCGCGCGGGAACTGCGCCTTGAACTTGTCGGTGTCCGTGCGGCCATAGTATTGCGGGCCATCAATGTTGCCGGCGTCGAAGGCGTAGATGTCGAGCTGCATCCCGTATTCGTCGTGGAGCCACTTGAAGAACTCCAAATTAGTCAGCGTCTGCGCCTCGGTGGAACCTTCGTTCCGGTTGTTGATCCACGAGAAATACTGGGAGCGTGATGGGCTCAACTCGGTCGCTCCGGGCACAATCGCCCGCCATCGCGGCTCGGCAGGACGGCCACTCGCTGATTCAGACGCCGCCAGGCAATCTGCCCCGCAGCCGAGGTGAAGGCAGAACAGCAGGAGTGTGATTCTCGTTTTCAAGTGAGTTTGGCGAAGCAGTTCGGAGAGAGGACGCACAGCAGCGCTGCGGCAAGAATTACATTTGGTTTCATTGTCATTTATCGGTTGGAATTCTCCTTTTAGGGATTGCTCTTGGCGGCGTTTGCGATGAGATCCTTAAGATTGACGAGCTTCGGCGTGTTCGTTTGTGCTCATATCGGGGTCTACTATTCTTGTCCTGGTAGTTCACGGTTGAACATTTACCATTCACGCTTCCGGGCGCAGTGACTTGAGCGGCCAATCATCAGTTCTAAACGGGCCAACTGGCAATCCGCTTGCCGTCCAAAGGTTGACATAGGGCCTCGAAGACCAAGCAAAACGGGCGGCGACTGGCTTCTCCACCTTGTCGCTCCAAACGGCAACCGTTGTCTTCTGGCCGCCCAGGAGCCATACCTCCCCAACAAGAACGTCTTTGATTTCCAATTTCTGACTGCTCGCAACAGATCTGACGGTCAGCGTGCGGCCAGTTGTGTTGGCGGACATGGGGTCGAGCACGACCTGCCATGAACCGTCGCCCGCCGCCGTGGCGCTCTTCGTTTGTCCAGCAAACTCGACAGCAACCTTCTCGCCGGGCGCGGCCCAGCCCCACACCTTCACCTTGGTGTCGCGCTGCAATACCATATGGTCGTTGAACACGCGGGACAATTGGAGTCCGGGGGCAATGGGCGGCAGAGGCATGAGTTTCGGTTTCTCTATCTTTGCATCGCACGGCACACCAAAGAGCATGATGGCAATAAGAACACAGATCCGCTTCATCCCGAATACTGGCGCTGATATCATACGTTTCAGGACGGTTTGGCCTCTGCGACCCTATAGGTCTTTCCGGGCAGTGCGGTAAATGAAATCTCAGATAGCGCGCCGGCTGGTTTGACGGATTTTATCGTTGCCCCGTCGCACTGAACCTGGATCTCCGCCTTCATTTTGCCTGGCAAAACAACCTTGAATTCCCGCTGGAAAGCAGATTTCAACTCTACTGAAGTGTCGGTGGGATAGGTCACCTCCAGCTTCCCGAGTTTCAATTTCCGGCCCTTGGCATGGGGCGGAACCACAATCGTCCGGTAGTCCTCCTGAACGCCGTAACGGGTATTCACAGC